>JBBRCW010000020.1:0-36466 GCA_038204535.1 Chitinophagales bacterium
AGATAAGATGAATATGACTGCTCATTAGGCAGAAGCCATATACTTTTATTCGATTTTCATTTACTAAGAACTTTAAACTTGATAAAACCAAATCTTTATACTTATCCTGTTTTAGGAGATGCTTCCACTCAAGTATTGTGGCAGTAAAATAGTCAGGATAATATTCACTAAAAAGCATCCTGAAAGTTAATAATACTTTGTCTGCAATCTGTATGGATGGGGAGTATTTGCAGGTGAAGAACACCTGCAAAGGCGCAATAATACTTTGTCTTCAATTTGTCGGCATGGGTAGTATTTACAGGTGAAGAACACCTGCAAAGCCACAATAATACTTTGTCTTCAATTTGTCGGCATGCGTAGTATTTGCAGGTGAAGAACACCTGCAAAGGCGCAAAAATACTTTCGCTGTGCCACGCCCTCCGGTAGCATTTAGGCAAAAAAGTTCGGACATCATGTAATTGCGGTTAATCCTTTTATAGATCGAGCGTAAAACCAATTGAAGTACCCACATCCGGTTTACTTCGTACATGTATAGTTTGACCATGAGCTTCAATAATATGTTTGCAGATAGCCAATCCTATTCCAGATCCGCCAACGGCCCGGCTTCGTCCGCGGTCGGTTCTGTAAAAACGTTCAAAAATACGGGGCAGGTGTTCTTCTGCAATGCCAATGCCATCGTCGCTTATCTCAACCAAAACATGTTTGCCATCTGTATTATACACGCTGGCAACTATTTGTCCGTTTTCCTTTCCGTATTTGGTTGCATTGCTTACAAGGTTTATTAAAACCTGTCTAATTTTTTCTTTATCTGCCATTACACCCAATGGCTGTTCGCATCCCTTTTTTATTGAACATCGAATGTTTTGGGCGGCGGTTTTTATAGAAAGCGATTCGTACACTTCTTTAATAAGATCCTGGATGATAAAAGAAGTTTTGTTCAGCGGTTTCTCTCCAATTTCGAGCCGGGTAATTTCATCCAAATCATTTACCATAGCTACAAGCCTGTCAACATTCTTAGACGCGTTTTTTAAAAACCTGATATTCACTTCCGGGTTTTCAAGCGCACCTTCCAGCAAAGTATCAACATAACCCTGGATAGCGAAAATGGGGGTTTTAAATTCGTGCGAAAGGTTTTGGAGAAACTCTTTTCTGTAAGCTTCGTTCCTTTTTAACAGTTCAATTTCAGCCTGTCTTTGTTCGGCCCAGTTTTCTACATCCTCCCTAACCTCATCAATGCTTTTTTTAGGTAAAATGTATTTATAATAAGTTTCCTCTCTTTTAGTGGCTTTGGTTTGGTAGATAAATTTATAAATCAGCTTAATCTTCCTAAAAATAAACCGTTCCATGGTGAACTGAATCAGTAGGTAGCTGCCAAAGAAAACCACGAAAAAACCGACAAATGTTGCGAGCCAATCGGGATGCAGTAAAAAATAACCAATACTAACAGGCGATGCTATTAGTAAGGCGGTAATAAAAGATAATTTCTGAGGCGAAACATTCTTAGTTATAAACATACCATACAAATCTAAATAATAACCATGCTTTTTATATTTGTTATCAATAAAGTCAATGCTCTTACCGGAAAACAGTAATGCTCTTGTCATGTCGACAAAGGAGACATCCTAAACGCTCATTTCTAGCCAAATGACTATTTTCAAGGAGAAAGGTATTTTCGTTTCCTACCCATAAATAATAAACGAAACTTTTAGGGGCCTGGACAAAAAGAAATGCCGCACTAAGAAAGCTATATAGTTGCTTCAGTAAATTTTTTATGCTCCCGGGCTAAAGTTCAAATTTATATCCTACCCCTTTAACGGTTGTAATACAGTCGATACCCAGCTTTTGGCGTATTTTTCTAATATGCACATCAATGGTACGGTCGCCAACAATCACATCAGAACCCCAGACCTGGTTTAAGATTTCGTTTCGCAGAAAAACGCGGCCCGGCCTAAACGCAAGCAGGTATAGTAATTCAAATTCTTTTTTTGCCAAAGAGTAATCGTTATCATCTACTGAAACAATAAATCGAACAGGGTCAATAATCATATTCCCCATTTTTATTATTTTTCCGTTTTCTTTTTTCAACCTTCTAAAAATTGCGTTAACCCTGCTAACCAGTACTTTAGGACTGATTGGTTTGTTTACATAGTCATCTGCTCCCAGCTCTAAGCCTTTTACCTGCGAAGCTTCATCGCTCAATGCGGTAAGGAAAATAATAAGGGTATCGTGAAAAACCGGTTGCGATCTTAGGATTTCGCACACTTCAATGCCGGTTTTTTTGGGCATCATAATATCCAAAATCACCAGGTCGGGCTTTACCTGGTTGGCGAGGTCTATAGCCATTTGGCCATCTTTGGCGGTGTAGATTTCGTATCCCTCCTTTGTAAGATTATAACTTATAATTTCAAGTATATCCGGCTCGTCGTCTGCTATTAATACTTTCTTTTTGGTAGCTTCCATTAACAATTTATTTACACAAAAATAATTTTATAGGCAAGCTAACCTCTATTTGTGTGATTATAAAATTGTTAACTAAAACGGAAAGATGTTATTGCAGCTTGAATCTTAACAGCATGAAGGCGGGTATGGCAAGCAGTTTGGTCGTATTTTTGACGTTGATTGAAATTTATATGAGAAGATTCTACTTTTCCCTTTTATTAATCGCTATTTCGCTTACTGCATTTTCGCAACAGCCTAAGATTCCGCTGATGCGGCAAATTTTTCATGATAGGATTGACCAAAGCCAGCGGTCGATTGATGAATTAGACCGTAAGTCGGACCGGTTTTTTAAGGCGGGTAACGATGAGGAGACTAACCTGCAGCTAACCTACAGTCTGTTTAATAAAGTGGATGAATTGCAAAACCAGATTGAAACGGACATCGCGCTGGATGCAAATAAGAAAATTAAGTTCCTGCGGGGATTAAACGAGGCACTGGCTGCATTTGAAAATTATTACCTGCTTAAAAATATAAAGGCTGTTGAACTATCCAATTTGATTAATGCATTTAGCCAGGCAATGGAACTGGAGAAAAATGATTCAACAATATTGCCTGTGGTTGCTCAATACGAAGTAGAAGTGGGCGAAATATTATCCAAAGCATATCCATTTAGAGAGGATCCTTTAAAAGATAAAATTTACAACCTGCTTGTTCTAAAGACCTGCCAGCGCAACCCCGACAGAATTTTGCCTATTTTAAGCAGCAACCCAAATATTTCGTTCGCTGACAGCCTGATAAAACTGGTGGCTTACCACAACCAGGAAGATGTTTATACTTATGCCCAATCTACCAATTCAGCTCTTGGCCGCCGAATTCAGACTGTAGATGATCCGCTGGTAAAAATGATCAGCAAACTGGCGAGGATAAATGAAGGCCGGTTGTACTTTCCTTTTCTTGATAATTTATATAAGGGTAATGTTACCATGGAGGAAGTGCAGGCTACGCTGAAGGATGATTACAAATACTACCGGTTGCTTGTTAATACCCAAATTGATTATGCCGATCGGGTTCGCAGACGAGACACCCCTTTAGCAATGACCACACTTACGGGAATGCTGAAGAAGAAGGCAATGGAAGTTTTTATTAACGAAATTAATGGGTTGCATGACTCCCCCGATAACATAAGGATGAGGGTGGTTGAACCTTTAAACCCCCAGGAGTTATATTACCTGTGTGTGATGGGGGAAACCGAAATTTATACCAGCAGCTACTTAAAAGTGTATGACCGCATTTTTCAGCGTATGAAGACACCGAACAGCGATACCCTTTTAATGAGTGTAAATTTTAATTTTTTCAAAAAGTTTATAAAAATGGCTGCGGGGTATAATAGGCTGAATGACTTTTTGACAAGAATGTCTAAAGAAAACGCGGAGATATTAATGAAAGCTTTTGTGGGCGGATTGCAACAAACAGCCGACCTGGAAGACGCGGTGGATGTGGCGGACTCCTATGCCAGTATTTCTGACGATAATTTGAGAAAACTGATATTAGCGGAAGTGCAAAAAAATCACCGCCAGCTCGTAAAAAATTCGGATACCCGCGGCGCTAATATTTACGAAATAATGGATGATATTTTCAGAAGTATTGATACCGCTAACCACGTTAATATTTCTGTGAAATATGGCATTCCGCCAGTGTACAGCGTACCTTCTTCTTTTTTAAGGGATAGCAGCGGCAGAATTATCGTGCAGCAGTTTTTTTATGGCGATAAAGACGGAAACGCCGTGTTTAATAATTTTATTGGCGCTTATAGTAACGCCAGTTGGAAGATAGTCAGCAAGCCGGAATGGGTGGAGGTTAGCGCTACTTCGGGTGTGCCGGTGGTTATCTATGCAAATAAACCACTCGACAGCGAAAAAGATCTGGATGCAAAAGCGCAGGCAAACCTGGGCAATTATCTTTCGGAAAAGAATATTAATCCAACTGTAGTAATACACAGGGGGCATAGCTATTTTGTAAAATATACCATTGAACAACTGGCGCCATCTGCTAAAGTGGTTTTGCTGGGTAGCTGCGGCGGATACCACAACCTGCACGACGTACTGGCTATTTGCCCCTATGCACATATTATTGCCAGTAAACAAGTGGGCAGCGGCACCATTAACCAGCCCATGATTGTTTCATTAACCGAAACCCTGAGGCAAGGCAAAGACCTGGATTGGCCGCTTATTTGGAAAAATTTCAACAGCAGGTTTAAGGGCAACGAAATGTTTGATGACTATGTGCCTCCATTTAGAAACCTCGGCGCTATTTTTATTATGGCCTATAATACCCTTGAACAGCGTTCAAAAAGTTAATGGTAAAATGAAGCTTGAAGGCCGGTTTTTCAGGGGGGAAGTCTCAGAGTTTTATAATGCTATAGGTTGGGCTGTTGGATCATACGGCTCGGTCAATTGCTTTATTTGCTGGGCTTCAATAACTATGTTTCTAATTACACTGTCTAACTGTTTGGCCGAAAGGTTCAAAATCTTCATTAGATATTGGTCGTCGTCAGACAGTCCCTGGGTGTTAATAAACGAAAGGATGCCTAGAATGTTCGATAATGGTTGCCTTACCTGGTGCGATTGAATAAAGGCAATTTTGCGAAGTTTTTCGTTTTGAAGGCGGATGTTTTCTTCATAATTATTGCGGTCAGTTATGTCAGAAACAGTCACTGAAACCCCTGTTAAAACGCTGTTATCAAAAACCGGATAGTACTCAGACCTGAACCATCGTTTTAGTTCTTTGGTATATATGATCTCTGTTTCACTCACAACTGTTTCGCCGTTTAAAGTCCGGTTAAAATCCGCTATAAATTGCTCGTCAATATTGTTGTCAACGTCCCTGACAAAATCAAGGATATTATCGCCGATCTTCATTTTTCTGCCATGTAACTGCACCCCGTTTTCGTACGCTTTTTTATTAAAAAACTGCACAATATAGCTGGGCGAAATAAAAAATTTGACATTCTCTGTACTGTCAAAAATCGATTTTAATATTCTTCGGCTCTGTTCAATTTCTTTAATGCTGTCGTGAGGTTCAAAAATATCATGCGCAACCAGGTGCACATTAATGTCGTTGTTCGGTTTTATATCCGCCACCATTTCCCATTTTATGAAATGGTGCTTGTCTTCATTGTTTTTAATTTTTGATGTGCCCTGCACACACTTTCCGGGAAGGGAAACGCAGCACGAAAAATCGTTGCGAAACGATTGCAAATCACTCTTGGACAGCAAGTGGGTGATGGCAGGCTGTGCATGGTTGTCGTTTAGAAATTTATTACCAAAATTACTGTTGCAGAAAGTGATTGTTTCGTTTGCATTCATTGTAACAAAATAATGGCTGCACTGGTGGTTTATATGTTCCGATCCTTCGTCTTTTACGAACATGATGAAGTTTACATTTTTTTATGCTGCTAAATTTTTAACTAAATAAAATAAGTGTTAACGTGACAGAGTTGCAAGATTACAAATTCTATGCTTATTACCGATAGTAGATATTCTATTAACCGGTTAGTAATTCTACTATCAACGGATCTTTTTTGAGGTTTGAGACAGAATAATCATAGTTTTTTATTTGATAGCGCTGCATACTACTGAACATAAAAAAACATCGCGAAGTTGGTCGCGATGTTTTTTTAAAAATTAAAAAGATATTCTACCAGTTGCTGAAACGAATACCCAGGCTGTAGGGATATTGTTGCAAGCCGTTTTGATGCAGCGTATTTATGCTATATGAACCAAATAGCCTCACAGGTCCAAGGCCTAATTCTCCAATATATGCCAACCTGAATTTTTCAAGATCGAAATCGCCGCGGGTTTTTGTTTTTCCCCGCTCGCTGCTTATTTGTTTATTGCGGCTTGCCACCAGGTAACCGGCACTTACGCCTGCACTAAAACTCAGCGACTTCCTGTTGCCGGGGTTGGTATTAACATTAACCATGAAGGGAACAGTAAGGTATCCTGCGTATAGTTTGTTTTTAGAAAAATCAATGCTATCCCTAAAAATATAAGCAGGGTTCTTGTGGTAACTTATATTGTTCTCGTACCTGTAGTTAAACATTTCGAGCCCAAGACCATATTTTAAATTTAGCACACCTTTGGTCAGGTTCAGGCGCTGCATAAAGATCCAGATGTTTACGTTCGATGATTTGGAGGCCCTTAGTTTAAGGTCATTGGAAGAGAAAGGTTGTTCAGCCGGGCGAATGGTTTTCAGATAGCTGTTTGCAGCGGCCGAGCCGTAAACAGTTTTGTCGTTTACGTTGGCAAAACCCAGGTCAAATATCCACCAGTTGGTGCTGATGTTGGTGGGCTTATAAGGCCGATTTTGAATGATTACCGTGGTGTTTTTTGATCCATCATTGGGGCCGGATTCATTCTTATTCTTTTTAATGATAATGAATTTTCCCACTTTGATGGTATCGGTTTTTTGATCCGTTGTATCATTTTGGGCAAAGGCGGTTACCGCAACCAATAAGGTTGCCAACATGAGTGTAACTTTTTTCATACGAGTGTTTTTTTTTGAGAAAGTTTATTATCCTTTTATTTCAAATGAGGCTATTTGAATGGTTTTGTCATTATTGTTTTTATCATCTTTTTTGTTAAACAGGCTGCCGGCTTTTTTAAACAGGCCCCGTAATTTATTTTTGTTTATGCTGGTGTTGCCAAATAATATGCTGTTCTCCCGAACGTCTGCATCAGTATCTATTTCTTTATAAACTGCCTGTTGCACAAGCGGCTCTTTTTTATCTTCTTTGTTCAAAAGATTTTTACTGATAGTATTTTTTGGAGATGAAAACCTGCCGGGAATATTTGCCGCTACTTCCTCATTATAATTTTCCTTATTAGCGGCCACCGAGGTAATATCGGCACTAAGGCCTGATGAAGAAAGATTATCAACAGATGCTTTATTGTTCACGGCAATCTGAATATTACTATCTTCTTTTGATACAGATCTTTTATCCTTTTGCTGAGGCTTATGTTCTGTGTTTGATGGTTTTATTACGGCACCATGATCTTGCTTAACAACCGGTGCAACAGCAAGGCTGGCATCATTCGCATTACTGCCTGTGCTAATTGGCGTATGACTGTCTCTTTTATTTTCTGTTGGTTTGATAATAGCCACAGTGTGTTCAATGGCGGCTGGTTTTTCGGATGGTATGGTTAAGTATAGTGTTACAGCAATGCCCGTTACCAAAGCGGCAGCCATCATTTTTAGCCAGGGCATCAGCACAACTGGCTTTCTTTCTTGTCTATACAATGTTTGTTTGCCGGCAAATACAATTTCTTCGGGTACCAGTTTGGTTTGCTGTAGCAGCATAAATTCCTGCTGCATTTGCGGATGCTGTAAAACAAAACGCTCTACGTCTTCTCTTTCGTTTTCAACCAATTCGTTGTCAACATACAGCAAGAAATAGGTTTCGTAATTGCCTGCATCTATCCCCTTACCAGATTTATAAAGAAGATTTTTATGGTTGAAATGTATGGTATAATCGGGCTGTAGGGTTGCCTGTTGTAGTTGTTTGAATTCTTCGGCCAGGTCGTTGTTCTGCAAAACAAAAGCCTCCACCTCGCAGCGTTCTTCGGCAGTCAGTTCTTTATCTACATACCGCACGAAAAATTCCTCGTAGTTATGCCGGTTAACGTTCATTGTATTTGTTTTTTCTTCAGCTGTTGTTCTTAATGTCTAATTCATGCATTTCTTCAAACTTTTTCCGCCCGCATTTTCCCGGGGGCCATAATGATCATCTTACAATACATTTTCGGAGCTTACCAGGTAATTGCGCAATGTTATCCTTGCCCTATGTAAATACACTTTTACCTGGCTTTCATTCAGTCCTGTTATCTGGCCGATTTCTTCGTAGCTATAACCTTCATAGTCTTTTAATATTACCAGGCTACGCTGCGTTTCGTTTAGTTTTTGCAAGGCATCGTGTAGTATTTTTTTAGCATTGTTTCGGGTCGGCTGTTGATGATAGACCTTTTCGTTGTCATTGAATTCTTCTCTTAAAACAATTCTTTTGTTCTTTCGCAGATGATCTATCATTTGATTATAAGCCACCTTAAACAAGTACGATTTGCTTTTGTCATTTTCTACATGATCCCTGTTTTTCCACATTTTTTCAAAAGCAGTTTGAACAACATCCCTGGCGTCCTCCTCGTGCCGTAAATTTTTAAGTATAAAGCGGTACACATTATCTGCATACAGGTTTACACATTCATTGTATTGTTGTTCGGTCATAAACAGCAGGTATGTTCAAAATAGTTGCTTATTGGGTTATACGATGCAGCAGGTAAAATGTTACAAAATTTTTTTCGGCTGCTTATTTATCTTGATAAAGAATAAATAAAATATTTGGTCACCGATTCAAAAAATATGAATTCGGTACTGCTGATTGCAAAGGGTGTGCTTACTTTTTCTTTGGAGCTCTTCTCTATTATGCTGTTATTTTCTGCAGAAACTTTTTTGACAGCCAAAATAAACAGGAAGCCTCCGCATGACATCATCACCAAAAACAGGGCGCGTACCGGGGCATTCTTTTTCATGTTACGAGGTGTTTAAGAGAAGGCAATACGAAGATAGTTTTAGAATGTTACAGGTTAAAACATATTAATTTTAAGAATGATGTCTTTCACAAATGATTAACATTTTCGGATTTAGATGAATTACAGGGAAAAGTATTTGCGTTGATATGTATCGTATGTAAAGAGTAAATCACCCCAGGTTGAATGACAAAGCATTGAGGATAGATGATATTTGCCATAGGCTTAATACTACCTTTGACCTGAAAAATATTAATTATGAACGAGCCATTTGTAAACAGAATAGGAGAAGAATTAAAAGATATACAGGAAACCGGCCTCTTTAAAACCGAACGGATTATTACCAGTGAGCAAGGCCCGGAGATTGTTGTTAATGGAAAAACGGTATTGAATTTCTGCGCAAATAACTACCTGGGTTTATCGTCGCATCCAAAAGTTATTGAGGCTGCTCACCAGGCAATCGATACGCACGGTTATGGTATGAGCAGTGTAAGGTTTATTTGCGGCACACAGGATATTCACAAGCAACTGGAACAAAAGCTGTCGGATTTTCTGGGTATGGAAGATACCATTTTATATGCCGCGGCATTTGATGCCAACGGCGGGCTTTTTGAGCCATTGTTCGGCGATGAAGATGCCATTATCAGCGACGCCTTGAACCATGCTTCTATTATTGACGGTGTACGGTTATGCAAAGCCAAACGCTTTAGGTATGAGCACAACGATATGAAGGACCTCGAGAATAAACTGATCGCATCTCAATCATCGCGCAGCAGAATTATTGTTACTGATGGCTCATTTAGTATGGATGGCACCATTGCACAACTTGATAAAATTTGCGACCTGGCAGATCAATATCATGCTGTAGTTATGAGCGATGAATGCCATTCAAGCGGGTTTTTGGGAAAGACGGGCAGAGGCACACATGAATACAGGAACGTAATGGGCCGGATAGATATTATCACTGGAACACTTGGCAAAGCGCTGGGTGGGGCAAGTGGCGGATTTACAAGCGGCCGTAAAGAAATTATTGAAATGCTTCGCCAACGCAGCCGTCCATATTTGTTTAGCAATACGGTTGCGCCGAGTATTGTGGGAGCATCGATTGCTGTGCTCAATATGCTTACAGAAACGACCGAACTAAGGGATAAGCTGGAATACAATACCAAATACTTTCGCGATAATATGACGGCTGCGGGTTTTGATATTAAGCCCGGCGATCATCCTATTGTACCTATCATGTTATACGAGGCAACAGTTGCACAAAACTTTGCCGCCAGGCTTTTGGATGAAGGTGTGTATGTAATTGGCTTTTTTTACCCGGTGGTGGCCAAAGGCCTTGCACGGATAAGGGTACAGTTATCTGCGGCGCACGAACAGCACCACCTTGATGCAGCAATAGATGCTTTTACCAGGGTGGGCAAAGAGTTAGGTGTTGTAAAATAACAAAACTATATTAGGCCATTCTGAGAGTTGTTGATTAAACTGATGGACGAAAAATTTGACGACCAGCCGCCGCAATTTTTCTTTAGTTGCATATGCCCCCAGCTATAAATAACTTTTTTGTACCAAATGGGTTAACAATTGGTAATCCCCGGTTTTTGAGATGGAAAATGATCGAATGGGCGGAGGCGACCAGTTGTTAAAAAGAGGGGAGATGGCTGTTTCCAAATTCTATCTTCTTTATAATGCAATACTTTTGCGCAAATATTTTTTAATGAAAGTTTGGTCTTTACTGTTGGTATTGAGTGTCTCTTTGGTTTGCTGCAGCCCCAATAATGTTACAGTGGATAACAGTTTACAAAAGCTTTTTGATGAGTATAAAGTGACCGGCACTTTTGGAATTTTCGATAATGGTCAGGGAGATTTTACCATTTACAACCTGAAGCGTTTTAAGGATAGTTCATTTTTGCCCGCATCAACTTTCAAAATTGTAAATACTTTAATTGGCATTGAAACCGGGCGAATTTCGGATGAGAAAATGGTGATTAACTGGGATGGAAAAATAAGAACATATCCCAACGGGGACACAGCCAAAGCATGGAACCAGGATTTGACAATGGCGCAGGCTTTTGAATATTCTGCAGTTCCCTACTATCAGGAAGTGGCCCGGCGCATAGGAAAAGACACCATGCAGCGTTACCTGGATACCCTGGGATATGGAAGCCACGATGCAAAAGCCATGATTAAAACCCTTGATACTTTTTGGCTTGATAATTCGATAAAAATTACTGCGGATGAACAGTTAGGGCTGGTAAAAAAATTATATTTTGACCAATTGCCTTTTCAAAAAAGAACGCAGCGAATTGCAAGAACGGTCATGTTGCGCGAAAGCAATTCTAACTATACTTTAAGTTATAAGACAGGCTGGGGATTTAATGAAAAGGGCGATGCGATCGGCTGGGTTGTTGGCTGGATTATTGAGAACCAACATCCCTATCCATTCGTCTTAAACATACAAGGGCTGCATAATACCGATATTGGAAAAACAAACGTTAACCTGTTAAAAGCAATATTGAAGCAACTGGAATTTATGCAGGGAAAAAAGTAAATTTCCCGTACAGAAACAGGCACTGAATTTGCCGTTGCAAATGCCAGCCCAATATCAAAGCATTTTAAAGAAATATGTTCTCATTACAACACATTGAATTTTTAATTGGCCTGACAATTGTTTTGCCACTGGCTTTATTGTTTTTTTATGTGTTGCGCTGGAAGAAAAAGGTGGCCAGGCAAATGGGTGACGAAGATTTGGTGAACAAGCTGACCACCAGTTTTTCAGCAAGTAATTACCGAAAAAAGTTTTACTTTTTGGTGGCCGCAGTAGTCGTATGCATTATTGCGGCAGCTAACCTTAGAACGCCCAAAACCGGCGGCGGAGGCAAGCGGTCGGGTATTGATGTAATGGTTGCATTAGATGTAAGCAACAGTATGCTGGCCCAGGATTTAAAACCCAACCGGCTTGAGCGGGCTAAACAGTTACTAAATAAGCTGGTGGAGAAAATGGGCGATAACCGGATGGGCCTGGTGGTTTTTGCCGGTCAAGCCTATTTGCAAATGCCATTAACGGCCGATCTTGCAGCAGCAAAAATGTACATAAGCAATGCTTCGCCCGATAACGTTTCAATGCAGGGCACAGTGGTTGCCGATGCATTAAGGATTTGCGATGCATCGTTGGACACGAAAGAAAAAAAATACAAGGCAATTGTACTTATATCTGATGGAGAAGACCACGATACAAAATCGGAAGAGGCGTTAAAGCAGCTTGAAGAACATGGCGTGATCGTTTTTACAACAGGCATAGGATCGCCGGAGGGGGCGCCCATTTTTGACCAGGAAACGAACGAATATAAAAAGGATGAAGCTGGCAATGTAGTGATCTCTAAGTTAAATGAAACTGAGCTTAAGGCCATTGCTGAGGCCACCGGAGGAACATACCAGCTTTTTTCTTCGGCCGACGAAATGGCCGATAACCTGATTGCTTCGTTCAACAATATGGAAAAGAAGCAGATTGGTACCGGCGAGCAAAGAGAATATACAACCTATTTTCAATGGTTTGTATTGCTGGCGCTCATATTGATCGTTGTTGAAATTATAGTACCCGAACGAAAAATGAAATGGTTTGCAAAATGAGATATTTAACCATCATTATATTATTACTTTTTTCGGCCAAGTCAATAGCGCAGGAAGACCAGCAATTGATTAGCCTGGGAAATAGATTATACAAGCAGCAGCAGTTTGAAAAGGCGGCAGCAGAATACCAGAAAGCGGCTGAATTAAATAATAAAAATACCAAAGCCCAGTATAATATGGGTAATGCGTTCTTTAGATCGAACAAGCTGGACCAGGCTGAAAAAGCATTTGATGCTGCTGCCCAAAACGCTTTAGAAGATTCAATGAAGAGCAGTGCGTTTTATAATAAAGGAGTGAGCTTAAGTCAGCAAAAAAAATTACAGGAAAGTATTGGAGCTTATAAAAATTCGTTGCGTATTAATCCCGAAGATGAGGAGGCACGCGAAAATCTGCAAAAGGCTTTGAATGAGTTAAAGCAGCAACAGCAGCAGCAATCACCAAAAAACGAGCAAAAGAAAAACGAAGATCAAAAAGACCCCAAAAAGGATAAACCCCGGCAGAATAAAAGCAAGCTGAACGAAAAGCAGGCCGAACAAATGCTGAATGCTTTAAGACAGGAGGAAAAAGCCATACAGAAAGATCTGCAGAATAATAAGGCAAAAAACGGTTCCATCCCCCAAAAAGACTGGTGATTACGCAGGTCGAAATGATCGTTTTATACTATTGTAATCCCACATAATCTGGCTGCAAACACAGGCCTGGAGGTCGCATTAAGATCGTTATTGTACTAATTTCCGGCCTCCCGGGTTCCCACGCAATTTTTAATTGTTGATGCCGACATCTGTTTAACCTGTGATTCGCATTGCAATAATTTGCCTCTTAATAAATCAAATTCATATAAGCAAATAATTCAGGTTATTTTTTGGTTATTATATTATTAAGCTCGTAAGTTTGATAATGAAAATTTTCTTCAGTCATATTTAAAGGCTGGCTTTTAAATTGAAGAAAAAATGATTGCTTAAGAAATAATAACAAGATCAACAGGCGTTGCTGTTGATTTTAAATTACCTAAACCACGCTATATGAGAAAAATTTACTCGTGGCTAATATTCTTAGCCGTTTTGCCGATTTCATTACTGTCCCAAACCACGTCTGTTAAAGGACGGGTAACCGATATGATTACCGGTGCGCCATTGCAGGGGGTCAGTATTTCAGTTAACACCGCAACGGGACAAAAAACTGTAACGACCACTTCACTAGGTGGCGATTATACTATTTCGGTTCCGGAACAAGCCACTGCGCTCACTTTCAGTTATACGGGAATGGAAACCAGGACCGAGCCGATAAACGGCCGGTCTGCCATAAACATTCAGCTTAGATCGTTGAGCCAGGAGCTGCAGCAAGTTGTAGTAATAGGTTATGGTACCCAAAAGAAAGCCAACCTAACCGGCGCCGTTGACATGGTAACGGCCGATGTTTTAGAGAACCGTTCCATTCCAAACCTAAACCAGGGATTGCAAGGGGTTCTACCAAACCTGAATATTAGGATGCTGGATGGTAAGCCCAACCAGGCTCCCCGCTTTAACATCAGGGGTGCAACCTCCATAGGCCAGGGAGGTAATGCATTGGTTTTGATTGATGGAGTAGAAGGTGACCCAAGTATCATTAATCCCAGCGACATTGGTACAATCACTATATTAAAAGATGCAGCTTCGGCAGCCATTTATGGCGCCCGGGGCGCCTTTGGGGTGGTATTGATCACCACTAAAAATCCAGCCAGGGGCAAAACAAGTATCACCTATACAAATAATCTTTCCATTAAAAGCCCCACCAGTGTTCCCGATTTTGAAAACGATGCCTATATATGGGCTAAAATGTTTGCCGAAGCCACCGTTGCATGGGAAAACCAATTTCCACAGGCGGTTAATAAAACCCTGAGATTTTCGCAGGCATACCTGGCCGAGCTGGAGCGCAGGCAGGGTAAGGGGCTGCCCGATGTAGAAGTGGATCCGATAACGGGTGAATACGTCTATTACGCCAGCACTGATTGGTACGGGGAATTATACAAAAAGAACAATATGTCAACCGAGCATAACCTTACCATTTCGGGCAGCGGCGACAAATCTACTTTTATGATCACTGGCCGCTACTATAACCAGGAAGGGCTTTTCAGGTATAATTCCGATGACTATCGAATGCTGAACATACGGGCCAAAGGATCAATACAATTATATACCTGGTTACGGGTGGATAACAACACAGACTTTTCAAACATGAATTATCACAACCCGCTTAATGTGGGCGAAGGTGGAGGTATCTGGAGAAACATTGCCGATGAAGGTCATCCACTGGCGCCCATGTTTAACCCCGATGGCACGCTGACTGCATCATCGGCCTATTCTGTGGGAGATTTCTGGTATGGAAAAAACGGAATTGACCAGGATAAATCCATATTTAGAAACCGGGTTAGCATGTCCGCCGATTTTTTTAATAACAAACTCCGGTTAAAAAGCGACTTCACTTTTCAGATAACCGACAACAATGAAAAAAGAAAACAGGTGCCCGTGCCTTACAGTTCAAAACCGGGTGTAATTGCTTATATCGGCACCACAACCAACGATCTGAGAGATGCGAGGGCAAGAACAAAGTACATGGCAACCAACGTGTACACCGAGTATGAAAATACATTTGGAGACAATCATTATTTTAAAGCATTGTTAGGGTATAACTATGAGCAGTCCACTTATAATGGCATTTTGGCTCAGCGCAATGGTTTAATTTTTGAAAATGCCAATGATCTCAACCTGGCCCTTGGACAATCAATTCTAACCAATGGCGGTTACGAACAATGGGCCATTCTGGGAGGTTTTTCAAGACTGAATTACTCCTTTAAAGACCGGTATCTTTTTGAAGTCAATGGCCGTTACGATGGATCGAGTAAGTTTCCGACCAATCAGCGGTATGGCTTCTTTCCGTCTGTTTCTGTAGGATGGAGAGTTTCTAATGAATCGTTTTGGAATGTTTCTAACCGCATTATTTCTGAGCTTAAGATCCGGGCATCTTACGGATCGCTGGGTAATGGTAATATCGGCTCGTATGTTTACCAGGAGCAATTTAGCATCAGCCAGTTGGGTCTTATCCTAAATGGTATCAGGCCGCCCTATACTAACAATCCTTCGGTGTTACCTGCAGGGCTTACCTGGGAAACATCCACTACCAAAAACCTTGGGATAGACTTTGCCATGCTGTCTAATCGCCTTCATTTTTCGGGTGATGTATACGTCAGGCAGACCACCGATATGTTTACTACGGCTGTAACGCCACCTGCCGTTTTTGGGGCTACAGCACCACGAGGTAATTATGCCGACCTGGAGACAAAAGGTTGGGAAATGACCTTATCGTGGAATGATAAAATGACGATTGCTTCCAAGCCTTTTAAGTATGATGTTCGTTTAACACTTGCCGATAATTCGGCCGTTATAACCAAGTTCAACAATCCTCAAAACCGGTTAAGCGATTATTATGTAGGCCAGCGTGTGGGCGAAATATGGGGATATACAACAGTGGGCTTTTTTGCAACCGCAGAAGAAATTACCAAGCATGCTAACCAGAAGCTATTCTTATCTACGTCTTCGGGTCAAACTTTTCCCGGCGATATTAAATTGCTTGATGCCAATGGAGATGGAGTAGTAAATCCCGGAACAGGAACGTTGGATAATCCCGGCGACCGTTCTATAATTGGCAACAGTTCGCCGCGTTATACCTATGGCATTAACCTGTCAGGGGAATACCGTAATTTTTTCCTTTCCGCCTTTATTCAGGGTGTAGGCCAACAGGATTGGTGGCCTAGTACAGAGGCCGGCGTTTTCTGGGGGCAATATAACAGGCCCTACAATAAGCTGCCCCGCTGGCATTTAGATAATCATTGGACGCCCACAAATACGGACGCCTACCTTCCACGTTATGTGTCGCGGCTTGCCAATAGAAGCGGTGGTATTTTACGCGAAGCACAAACCAGGTATTTACAAAATGTGGCCTATCTGCGGTTAAAGAACCTCCAGTTGGGTTACAATATTCCGGTTAAGCTGCTCTCTAAGATCAGCGCAAACGGTGCCCGTGTATTTGTTTCGGCCGAGAATATTTTAACCTTTTCGCCCCTTTATAAATATAGTAAAGACCTTGATGTTGAAAGTACCGGACCCAGCGACCAGGTGTTCAATCCTAATGGTAATTCAGGAGATGGATATAACTACCCCATTCTGAAAAGCTTTACGTTCGGTTTATCTATCACATTCTAACTTTTGAAATCAATAATAACGATTATGAAAAAACATTATATAGGCCTCATTTTATTAACTGTTTGTTTTATTCAATGTAAAAAACTGGAACAGTTGCCCCAGTCCACAGCTTCGGCCGATGCGGTGTTTAGCAGCGAAAAAGGACTGGAATTATACTCCAATTCATTTTACAGGATGCTGCCCAGCGCCAATAATATTCACACGGCCGATGCCGTATCGGATTACGCTGCCCGCCGCGATGCCCCGAGGCTATTGAGACCTGGTGCCTATAGCCCAAACGTAACGGATAATACGTCGGCATCTGCCTGGGACCTGGTAGCACTGGGCATGAGCCCCGATAGCGATTGGAATTGGGGATGGAGAGCTTTGCGCAATATCAACTACTTTATTGCCAACAATACCGACGCCAGGGTGCCCGAAGATGTTAGGAGGAATTATATGGGGCTTGCGCGTTTCTACCGGGCTTTTTTCTATTTCGAAAAAGTAAAAAGGTATGGGGATGTTCCGTGGGTAAATAAGCCATATGATGTAAACGATCCTGATCTGTTCAAAGCCCGCGACCCCCGCAAACTGGTGATGGATTCCGTTTTGGCCGATATTGATTTTGCCACTCAGAACATTAAACTGAGTACTGACCCTTCCCGCACACTGATTACCAAATGGGTGGCGTATGCATTAAAGTCGCGTATTTGTCTGTTTGAAGGCACTTTCAGAACCTATCACACCAATTTGAACCTGGCGGGTACGGCAGCATCGTGGTTAACACAATCTGCAGCGGCATCAAAAAAAATTATGGATGAAGCCGGGTTTAAAGTGTATGAAGGCGCCGGTTTAGCTGGCTCATATAGAAAGGTGTTTACCAATCCCGCACCGGTACCAGAGGAAGTAATGCTGGCTGCCGCAAATGATGCCGGCCTGGGAATTTTACATGCAGCCAATTGGTACTATACCAGCGCTACTACCGGCGTACGATTTAATTTTATAAGAACCTTTATCAATACCTACCTGAATATTGACGGCACGCCCTTTACCAGCCGGCCGGGTTACCAAACCATGGAGTTTAAAGATGAAGTGAAAGGTCGTGACCGCAGGCTGGAACAAACCATCAGGATGGGCAGTTACAAACGGTTAAATGGCACGACATTGGTTCCGGCACCACCGGTATTTTCTTATTCCTATACGGGATATATGCCTATTAAGTGGAGTTTAGATGATGCCTTATATGATACCAGGGATCTGAACAATAATGCTGTATCCATCTTCAGGTATGCCGAAGTCTTATTAAACTTTGCCGAAGCAAAGGCGGAATTGGGAACACTTACAGATGCTGAATGGGCCCAAACCATTGGTGCATTGCGCAAAAGGGCCGGCATAACCAGCGGGTTAACAGCGCTGCCAACGGTGCCCGATCCTTATATGAAGGCAAAGTATTTTCCCAACATTTCTGATCCTGTTATCATTGAAATTCGCCGCGAAAGGGGCATAGAACTGGCCATGGAAGGCTTCCGTTTTTACGATCTGATCCGTTGGAAAAGAGGCGAATTGATGGAAATGGAATGGAATGGGATGTATGTGCCATCCCTTGACACGCCGCTCGATCTTAATGAAGATGGCATTCTGGATGTTGCATTCTACAAAGTGCTACCTTCAAACCGCCCGGCCGGCGTAACCTACATAAACGTAGCCGCATCCGTAAATAATGTGACCAATTCGCAGCGTTTATCAAACGATACGTTTGGCGAGGTAACCTGGCTAAACAATATTGTTAGGAAGTGGGATGATAAAAATTATTATTATCCAATACCCGAGCCTGCGCGAACCGCAAACCCCGCTTTGGTTCAAAATACCGGATGGTAATTGCCGGGTGATGAAATCTAGTTGCTAAAAAGCTGAGGTGTAGTTCGTTATAACGGACTACACCTTTTTTTGTCGCTATAACAATGAATTTGTTTGTCAATATTTTAAGCTTTCGTTTTCATTGCATTTCGCTTTCAGCCAACCTTACTTGTTACAATGTGTTAATTTTGGGGCGCTCATTATTACACACCGGTATCAAACCGACTATTTATTATGGAATTATATTGCAGCTCGCTAACCGAATATCAACGATTGCCCACCCGCGAAGTAAGGATCGGGGATTTATTACTGGGTAATTTCAATCCAATCAGGGTGCAAACCATGACCACTACCGATACCATGGATACGCTGGCAACGGTAGAGCAATCCGTACGTTGCATTGACGCAGGGGCGGAGTTGGTAAGGATTACGGCGCCCAGCAAAAAAGAGGCTGAAAATCTTCAAAATATTAAAGATGAATTACGTAAAAGAGGGTACACAACACCGCTGATAGCCGATATTCACTTTACTCCCAATGCAGCAGAAATTGCAGCCCGCATTGTAGAAAAGGTAAGGGTGAACCCTGGGAACTACGTTGATAAAAAGAAGTTTGAATTTATTGAATACACCGATGCTGACTATGTTGAAGAGATAGACAGGATACGCGACCGGTTTACACCGCTGGTAAAGATTTGTAAAGAATATGGAACCGCTATGCGTATCGGCACCAACCATGGCAGCCTGAGCGACCGCATCATGAGCCGGTATGGCGATACCCCTATGGGCATGGTAGAGAGCGCCATGGAGTTTTTACGCATCGCCCGGGCCGAAAGCTATCACCAGATTATTTTAAGTATGAAGAGCAGTAATCCGCAGGTGATGGTGCAGGCTTACCGGTTATTGATACAGCAAATGCAAAATGAATTTAACGAGTGTTATCCCCTGCATTTAGGTGTTACAGAGGCGGGTGATGGCGAAGATGGAAGGGTGAAAAGTGCTGCGGGTATTGGTACTTTGCTGGAAGATGGCATTGGCGATACCATCAGGGTTTCTCTAACCGAAGATCCTGAGTTTGAAATACCCGTTTGCCGGGATTTGGTGAAGAGGTATGGCCCTGGCCCCCCCGCCCCCCAAAGGGGGGAGTTAGAGACTAGCACTCAATCGAACTCTGATCAACAATTAGTAAGTTCTAAAATCCCCCCTTTGGGGGGCGGGGGGGCTCCCTATTCCCCTTTCGAATACAATCGCAGAGAGACTTTCGAAGTTAAAAATATAGGCGCTAAACACGTACCGGTTGTTATAGCCGATTTTAGTAAAGTAGAGAATATTACGACCGATAGTTTAAAGAGCATCGGTTATACCTATCAGCCTGCGACCGATAAATGGAACATAGGAGACGCCGCGGCCGATTATATTTTTACCGGTCACCGGCTGATCAATTTTGCATTGCCCGGTACGCTTAAAGTAATTGTTTACCCTGCTGCGTGGCAGGAGATAATTGCGGGTGATGATGGCGTTAACCCCCCAAGTAAATACCTGCCCATTTTTCAAGACAGTGGTTTTGCTGCTGCCGAAACAAAAAGTGATGTATTGAATTTTGTAATGGTAGATTGTTTTAATGATGGCCTTTCGATAAATGATTTTACCCACCTGGATGCTTTTGCGAACGATCCTTCGGTGGTAATTTGTTTGAGCAGTATGAACAAACATTCCATGCCGGCGGTTCGCCGAATGTTTATTGAATTAATGAACCGTAAGATCAGCAACCCGGTAGTTATCATCTGCGACAGCAATTGGCAAACCGCCGATGAACATTTAATACACTATGCTACCGAATGCGGAGCCTTACTGCTGGATGGTTTCGGAGATGGCATTTGCCTTGGAATGAGTAACGAAAGCTATAAGGATTTTGTACAAAAGAATTTGACACTCAAAGGACGGCTATATTCATCGTCAAATGGCGGTGGACAGGAGGGGGCAGAGCGATTTATAAACAATACGGCTTTTACCATTCTGCAGGCAACCCGTACCCGTATTTCCAAAACCGAATATATTTCTTGTCCGTCGTGCGGCCGCACCTTATTCGATCTGCAGGAAACAACCGCAAAGATCAGGGCGGTAACCAATCATTTAAAAGGGGTTAAGATCGCCATTATGGGTTGTATTGTAAACGGTCCCGGCGAGATGGCCGATGCAGATTTCGGATATGTTGGTAGCGGTATAGGAAGGATAACGCTGTACAGAGGTAAAGAAGTTGTAAAGCGCAATGTGCCCAGCGAAATTGCCGTTTCTGAACTGATAGAATTATTGAAAGAAAGCGAAGCATGGATTGAACCGGCAGAAGAAAGCCTGGCGGTAAATGCCTGATGATAGCGTACTTCAAATTGATTTTGTAAGAAAAGCCTCCGCACATTATTTTGCGGGGGCTTTTAGTTTAGAAAATATTCCGGCTTAAGGTTGTATGATATTCGTTTCCGAAAATAAGCCTTCAAGGGGTGAATGAGGTTTCCATGTTAGTAGAAAGGTAAGTGCGTTTAGATTGGTTAATTGAGACATTGCATTTTTCGTTTCTGTTTAAACAACAGGCCAGGCTTATAATGCAAGGGAATACCTTTATTTTTGAATGATATAATCATTAAGCCGATAATTAATGCAGACAGATTTTTTGGTGATTGGTTCGGGTATTGCCGGTCTTACATATGCGCTAAAGGTTGCCGCAGACAAACCCCACTTAAAAGTTACCGTAATAACCAAAGCGCACAGCGATGAAACAAATACAAAATATGCGCAGGGCGGCATTGCAGGCGTGTGGGATGCTGAGACCGACAGCTATGCCAAACATATTGAGGATACATTAATTGCCGGTGATGGACTATGCAATGAAAGAATAGTGGAGATCGTTGTAAAGGAGGGACCCGAACGAATAAAAGAAATTATAGAGTGGGGCGCACAATTTGACCGCGATGAGGATGGCGATTATTCACTAGGTAAAGAAGGTGGCCATAGCGTAAACCGCATACTTCATCATAAAGACATTACCGGCCAGGAAATGGAGCGGGCATTGATTGAGGAAATTAACAGCCTTCCCAATATTGAATTGATCAACCATTGCTTTGTGGTGGATATTCTTACCCAGCATCACCTGGGATATCTTGTTACTAAATCAACTTTAGACATTGAATGCTACGGTGTTTACATGCTCAACCTGCAGACACACGAAATTGAAACTGTTTTATCGCGGGTTACTGTGTTTGCAACGGGTGGTAACGGGCAGGCTTATCGGGCCACGACCAATCCAAAAATAGCTACCGGCGATGGCGTGGCCATGTTCTATCGCGCTAAAGGACGGATAGAAAATATGGAGTTTATTCAGTTTCATCCTACCGCGTTATATGAACCGGGCGTTTCTCCTTCGTTTTTAATTACCGAAGCGGTAAGGGGCGATGGGGGCATTTTGCTGAATAAAAATGGCGAGGCATTTATGCAACGTTATGACGAGCGGAAAGACCTGGCTCCACGGGATATTGTTGCCCGGGCTATAGATAGCGAAATGAAGATTGCAGGTACCGAACACGTGTACCTTGATTGCCGCCACATGGATAAGGAAAAGTTTATACATCACTTTCCTAATATTTACCAAAAATGTTTAAGTATTGGTATTGATGTAATGCAGCAGCCCATACCCGTAGCACCCGCTGCCCATTATAGCTGTGGCGGCATTAAGACCGATGAAATGGCCCGTACAACCATTAAAAATTTATATGCCTGCGGCGAATGCGCCAGCACCGGCCTGCATGGTGCAAACCGGTTGGCCAGTAATAGCTTGTTAGAGGCAATGGTGTTTAGTCACAGGGCTTACCTTGATAGTGTGCAATTAGTAGAGCAGGTTTCCTTTAAAGAAGGCATACCCGGCTGGAGCGATAAAGGAACATCTGACCCAAAGGAAATGATTTTGATTACCCAAAGTTTCAAGGAGTTACAATCAGTCATGAGCGATTATGTGGGTATTGTTCGTACCGATGTGCGGTTAAGACGCGCCAACAAACGCCTCGATCTGTTGTTTGAAGAAACGGAGGACCTATATAAATCTACCCGTTTATCGCCGCAGTTGTGCGAGCTGCGAAACCTGATAACCGTAGGTTACCTGATAGTAAAAGGGGCCGGTTTTAGAAAAGAAAGCCGGGGGTTACATTTTAATACCGACCATCCCGAAAAAAATAAACTGGTGGAGAATATCATTTTGTAAGCTGGAGGGAGCTTCGCAGAAAATAAATCAGGAACCTGAAAGTCTTATCCCGGATGTTTGCATAACGACATTTGAACGGGCCTGGCTAAAACAAGCACACACTACTTACATAACCACAGCAGTGAATTACCGGTTGCTTAATTTTGTGACCCATCATTATATGTCCGCATTATGTATTACATCGTTTATGGTTTTCTTTACTTGTTATCATTGCTGCCCTGGCGGGTTTTGTATTTTATAAGCGATGGGGTATATGTGCTTTTATATTATGTAACCGGCTACCGCAAAGAGGTAGTAATGAATAACCTTTTAATTGCTTTTCCTGAAAAGACTGAAGCGGAACGATTAAGAATTGCCAAAGATTTTTACCACCAGTTTGTCGATACTTTCATTGAGACAATCAAACTACTCTCTATAACAGAAAAAACAGTTCGCAAACGTATATCCGCCAACATCGATGTAATAAACGACCTGTATGATTCCGGCAAAAACGTGCAGATACTTTCGGGCCATTTTTTTAACTGGGAGTTTGGAAGCCTTTATATGGCAATGGTAACCCGGTATCCTTTTATGGTGGTGTATATGCCGCTAAAGAGTAAAATTTTTGACAAGCTGATTTTAGATCTTCGCCAGCGTTTCAATGGCATCATGGTGCCGGCAACTACTTTTAGAAAAAGTTTCAGGCCATATGCAAAAGGACGGTATGCGCTTACCCTTGTGGCCGACCAAAACCCGGGCAATCCTAAACAGGCTTACTGGATGCCCTTTTTTGGTAAAATGGTGCCTTTTTTAAGCGGTCCCGAAAAAGGGACCAAATCAAGTAATGATGCGGTGGTTTTCGCCCACTTCTACCCGGTAAAAAGGGGTTATTACCACATACAACTAACATTATTGACTACCGACCCAAAAGATTATAAAGAAGGCGAACTGACCAAAGAACTGATAAAACTTACTGAAGAAGCCATTCGTAAAAAACCAGCTAACTATTTATGGAGTCACCGCCGCTGGAAATGGCAATATACCGATGAATATAAAGACCTGGTGATAGAATGATCTTTGGTTTTTAACACCTGCGGTGCCGCATTCTCTATTACAGCATTTGTAATGAGAACCTTCCTGCAGCTTATGTTAACGTAGTAAAAGTCTTTTTTAACACGCCGGCTATTTCAATCACAAACATTATTTATGATGAAAAAAGTATTCTTTCTTTTACTTATACTGGCAAGTTATTTTGTTGCTGATGGGCAGGATATTAAACCATCGCCTAAACAACGGCAAGATATTGCGACACTGATTGATCAATATTCTATCGCCCGTGAAACGAGAGATACCATACTGCTTAAAAAAATTCTTAGGGCAGAGGTGGATCAGCTGGTGTCCAATGGAGAATGGAGATCCGGTATTGGTGCAGCGGTTGAAGGCATGCAAAAAAGCACAGCCGGTAACCCTGGCAGCAGAACCCTTATTGTTGATAAAATACGCTTGGTATCGCCTGAATGTGCTATTGTTGATTGCCGTTACGAAATAGCCAATACAAATGGGGATATAAGAAAAATGTGGAGTTCGTTTATTGTGGTGGCAGAGAACAATGTATGGAAAATAGCAGCCATCAGAAATATGTTGCCGGCGGCTCAATAGGTTCGTTTATCATTTAATCATAGTTATATGTTCAAGGTTGCAGTCTGTTGTATGTTGTCTTTTGCTTTCGTATTGTTTTCCGCATTGCCAGCTACCTCTCAAAATGTGAAGGAGCCCAAAACAAAAGCCGAATGGGCAGCTACCTATCAACCATTTAGAATAGCCGGTAACCTGTATTATGTGGGCACCTACGACCTGGCTTGTTATTATATCACCACTTCAAAGGGAAATATATTGATCAATACCGGCTTGGCTGCATCTGCAGCACAAATAAAAAGGAATGTAGAAACGTTGGGTTTCAAATTTACCGACACCAAAATACTGCTAACGCTGCAGGCGCATTATGACCATGTGGGGGCAATGGATGCTATAAAAAAAATGACCGGTGCCAAACTTATGGTAAATGAAAAAGATGCGGAAGCGCTGTTATCCGGCGGTAAATCAGACTATGAACTGGGGCAGTATGGTGTTACTTTTAAACCCGTAAAACCAAATCATTTGCTGCATGATGGCGATACCATTTCGCTGGGCAATACCCGGCTGTTCATGTTGCATCACCCCGGCCATACTAAGGGTTCGGCCAGTTTTTTGATTACCGTGAAAGATGATCAGCGATCGTACAGGGTGCTTATCGCTAATCTGCCCAGCATCATCTCGGAAAGGCCATTTGCTGCTATAACTGCCTATCCGCAGATAGCAAGCGATTTTGAATACACTTTACAACAATTGAAAAATATCTCCTTCGATATATGGCTTTCCTCGCATGCCAGCCAATTTAACCTGCATAAGAAGCATCAGCCCGGCGATGCCTACAATCCCTCAGCGTTTTTTGACCAAAAGGGTTACTATGCAGCTTTAGCCGACTTGCAAAAAGCATTTGATGAAAAGCTGAAAAAGGATGCAGGCGATAGAAGGTGAACCGGTTTTGTATGCCCAAATTGATAAGTTTATAGAAAATATAGAAAAATATTTGAAAGACCGAAAGGAATTGTATAATTTTATACTTAATAAAGTAAATAATTATACTATGGCAAAGCTTAATAAACCTGCACAACCAGCAAACTATCCAATCTTAAACGGCCCCGATGCCACCCCAATAGCCAGTGAGCCCGAAGTCACCTTTCAAAAGGCTGTTGGCACTACAAGCATTTATAATAAAAAGACAGTTGCTAATGCAGGTAACAACCATGCAGGTGCAAAAAACAGCAACCGGAGGCGTATTACATCAGTAATTACCGAACACACCGATAAACCCGAATGGCAAATGACCCCAGTTGAAAAAATGGAAATGTTTCGGGGTGGTATCAGCAAGGCAAAGCTTGAAGCCTTGAAGCAAAAAACCAACTTAGATTATGACAGGCTTTCAACCCTGCTTTCAACTACCCGTGCAACGCTCATAAATAAAAAGGGAACCGAGCCTTTTGGGGCAGCACTCAGCGAAAGAATAGTTAGCATTGCCGATGTTTATTCGTATGGTTTTGAGGTTTTTGAAGATGAAGCCAAATTTAACCAATGGGTTGTAAGGCCAAATCTTGCCCTGGGAGGTAAACAACCTTTTGATTTATTAGACAACCAGTTTGGAAGAGAAGAAGTAAAAAACCTAATTGGCCGCATAGAATACGGTGTTTACTCTTAAACACAAAGCATGTTAGTGTACCGGGTAAGCCGAATGAAATTTGCCAACGATTTAACGGGAGAGGGCGCCAGGCTGTTTGGCGGAAGATGGAACAATAAAATGGTCGCCTGTCTGTACACTTCGGAAAGTCGGGCGCTGGCGGTATTAGAGTACACGGTTAATGTTAACATAGATGATATTCCGCGGGCCTTGTGCATTATAACGCTGGATATACCGGACGGGCCGATAAAGGTTTTGGACGAAACCGATTTGCCCGGCGACTGGAAACGCTCACCTGCCCCCTCATCCACCAAAGAGTTTGGCTCCGACTTACTTTTAAAAGCAGCAGAACCGATCATTAAAATTCCTTCGGCAATCATCCCCGGCGAATTTAATTACCTGTTGAACCCATTGCACCCCGACAGCAACAAATTTAAACTGATAGAAATAGTGGACTTTGTTTATGACGTGCGGATAAAGATGGTGTAGGGATGAAACACTCATCCTTACCTGACTAATTTTTGAATAATACCGTTCACCACATCGCTGGTATTGGAACTGTAATTGTGTCCGCCTGGTAAAACCAAACGCGAAAGATTTTTATTTTTCAAAGCATCGATGTTTATTCTGTTTTCCTCCTTGTTACCCTGAACAATCAATACCGGCTTGGTTATTTTATTGATTTCATCGGGAACATAGGAGCCTTTATTTTTAGAAAACATATAGGTAAGATGCACTTCAAAGTCGGTGTAGTTTGAGGGAGAAAGCAGCACAATGTTTTTCACCAATGCTTGTGTTTTACCACCCAGGCGGGTGTACACAAAAGGCAGCACATCGGCCCCAATACTATAGCCAATTAAGATCACATTATTTTTATGCCATTGGCGTTTATAGGTAGTTATAACAGCTTCAATATCTTTTGCTGCCTGAGCAGGTTCTTTTTTGCTCCAAAAATATTTTAGCGTGTTGAACAAGACTACCGGGTAGCCATGGTTATTGAAACCATTCACAAAGTCGCCGCTAAAATTGTTCTCTCCACCATCGCCCGAAACATATACCACCATCGCTTTAGAAGTGTCGTTTGATTTTACAGGATAGGTATTTACCGGCAGCGCGGTTATATCCACTTTCTACGCAACGGTCATCTTTATAAAAAGGCTAAAAACCAATGAGAGGGTCAATCGAATCATAATCATTATTTTGCAACAGGCTGCATTACTTTATTAAGTGCGCCGGGTAATTGTATCAGGTCAAAATCGTTATCGTACACCAAATACTTATTCAGCCATTCCGTTGCATATTTTTCTTTAAAATCCCTCTGCCCCTGAAAATTTTTAAAACGTTTTATTTTTTCGTAGGCAAACTTAACCACTTGTTCAGCGGGGTTATCAGGATTTTCAATTCCCGACATTGGTACCAGGCCTAAATTTAAATACTGGTAATTCTGGTGCCTACCATATTTGACCATTTCAATTATAAGGGCATCCATACAGCCACCGGGTGCGTCGGCAGATTTTCTGATAAGGTCGTAGGTACATTCGCCGGTTTTGTAGTCGGGTATAATTGTAAGGAAGCCTACAATTCTTTGTTCGTTATCAAACATGACTACTGCATGTAGGTTTTTTATTTCGTGCCGGTCAAACAAACCCTGCGAAAAAGTAGCTTCTTCCATTTCAAATGTCTGCAGCCATTCGTCCGACACTTGCTGCATGCCCTGCAAAACCGAGCCCGGCAAGGGCGGGGACATCAGTTTTACTTCAAATCCCTTTTTTTGCAGGCTGTTCAGCCCGTTACGAAGTGATTTTTTATCCTTGCCTTCCAGCGTGAACTGTGCAAGTTCCATCACGGCTTCCTGCCCAATAATTACCTTCTTTTTTTTGAGTGTTTCAAAATAATACAGGCTTTGTTCATCAACCCGGTAATAAACCGCTTTAAGGCCAAGTGCGCGGCAGTAGGCTTCAAATTCTCTTATCACACTTACTTTATTATCCTCCGCACATACCGGTTCTTCAAGCACTACTGCAAAAGTTTTAGTAATGCGATAACTTATAAATCCGTTGTACACTTCAGAAATAAACAATTGCTTGTCTTTACCTAATTTAAAATAATCAAGTGGCGAGTCGCCGTACTGGGATAGCAAAAACTGTGTTTTTTCGGAATCGGTTTCAGGTTGGCCGGCTTTGTAAATACCCGGCCGGATTATGCAATACAATATAAATACCCAGCTTGCTATGCCGAGCGCCTTTATAAAAAACAGGAACTCACCGCCAAATTTTGTATATGGTATTAGGTTTGCGTCGTTTACTAAAAAGAAGGTGTTTATTGCATATGATATGGATTTTTTCCATTCGAAATCGATATGAAAATGCCGCTTGTCCAAAAAGTAAAATGAGATGGTGCCAAATATAATGACTGCGGCAAAAGTTGCCAGTCCGGTTACAAGTCCCAGGTTCATTAATTTTGGGTTGCTTTTCAGCCTGTATTCTTTTGAAGTCATCAATAATACAATTACTACTACCAGCGATAAAATGGCTTCTTCGTAATCAAATGCTTTTACAAGGTTGCCTATACAGGATAGCACCGCAAGTCCCAGGGCAAGACTCCAGGCGCTGCGTAAACCTCTCACCAGGTAAGCTGCAGTTACTATCAATGTAAGGCCTACGAGAATGATCAATATGTTTGAGGCCTGGATGGATTCGTTTGTAAAAAGGCTTTTGATAGTTTTAAGCCGGGAGTTAATTGGGGGCTTGAGGACGGAAATGATGTTCACCATCCCCAGCGTAAATATTAATACAGGTGGCAGAAGGCGTAAAAATAATTGCCGGCCTTTGGCTGCAAATGAGAGTAATCCAATGAATAACGGCAACCAGAATTCGAATAACCTGAAGAGTAAAGTGAGTTCGACTGCCTGTAAGGTGGTATAACCATAGTTCTGCAAAATGAGGGTGAGCGATAACTCCACCGCACCCAGGCCACGCATAAAGGGCGAAATGATCAAAAATATTGTAGCCACAATGTAGCCTGTTATAGCAGCTTCGAACGATGGCTGCACACCGATGGCCAGCATAGCAATATAAAGGTGGATTATACCGGTAACCTCAATGAGCACCGAAGCAATTGTGGTATTCCAAAACTGCGACCAGGACAGGTCGAACGAAAAGGTCTCAGTCAAAAAATTTTCGGTCTTGGGACTGTTTTTTATTAGCCATTGGTAAATCTTACCCTTTGTGCGAATAGTTTTCACCAATAATACTGCCGCAGCCATTACCGCTATCATTGTTACCAGCGCGGCTATAGCCCCCGGAACAGAAGAGTGCTGCATGGCCATATAAAGAATGACCGGGATGCCTACAATAAATACAGAAAAAATGCCGATAAATCCATAGATGGCCGATGCCTGGTGAACCTGGTGTTTATTGACCTGTTGCTTTTTTATGTTCTTCGGCAGGTAGGCCAGTGAGCTAATTCCACCGGCAGGAAGAAATACAGAAATAACATTGCGCTTTAAAAATAATTCGAGTGACGAGAGCAAATTAATATTGCCTTTAACTGATCTAAAGCTGTACACATACATTAAGGCCTGTAGCAAAATGTAAACTGCTGTAAAAATTACTCCCAGCAAAATATAAAAGATGTCAGCTGTTTTCAAACTTGTACCCAATGATTCCAGTTCTCTGCGCTGCTGCCGGAAAAAGAATACTGCCACCATGATCATGACAACGGTGAACAGTTCTTTTAAATGCAGTTTTCTTACAAAACCTATTATTTTTTGATAACTGATGGATTTCATGTTAATAGTCCTTATCGCAAATTAGTTGCCACGGCAGAAAGGCAGTATTCTTTATTTTTTAAAAAAATGATAGTCAGTCGGGCAAATTAACCACTGAATGTGTAGCTGATGAAGGTCATGACAATACACTGAGTTTAATCTGCTGCCAGATCGCAAATATAGACAGTGGCGGGTTTTGTCAAAATTGTGCCGTTCTCAGGGTGCCCGTAGTCTGTGACTTTGGAGGCAAAAGAAATGCATGTGGAGGGTGGAAAACTTATGATGACATTATTTTGAATTCGTTTATTTGGCAATGCAATCCAGACGCAGTCTGGTTTTTATTGCACATCCGTAGTTACAAACTACGGATAGCTGTCCGGGCTCTCCGAAGTCTGCGACTTAGGAGGCAAAATGAGCGCCAGATTGCATCTGGTATTTGGAAGACTGGATCTGAAATCACATTCCATTTGTATGTTTTGGAAAAAAATGCAGACACAGTCTGATTTTTATTGGCTATCCGTAGTTGCAAACTACGGATAGCAGGAATTTGGAAAACTGTTGCTGAAATCTCATCCAAATTGTCTATTTTGAAACCAAATCATTCTTATGAAAGAGGATGGCTATAAAATCAGAGACCAGCATGCTGTCCATTTTATAACATTTGCCGTTGTACAATGGATTGATGTTTTTACCAGAAGGTTATATGCGGAGATTGTCTTGGAAAGCCTACGTTATTGCATAAGCAATAAAGGATTGAAAATGCACGCCTGGTGCATAATGAGCAACCATATTCATTTAATAATCAGTACACCAAACCATCACCTGTCGGACGTAATTCGAGACTGTAAAAAGTTTTCATCTAAAGCAATTGTTGAGGCCATTGAGGAAAATAAAGAGGAGAGCCGCAAAAACTGGATGTTATGGATTTTTAAAAAGGCAGGTGAGCGTAATAGCCGCAATGAAGAATTTCAGTTTTGGCAACAAGACAATCAGCCGATGCAATTAGACACTGTTGACTTTACATTGGAAAAATTAATTTATTTGCACAATAATCCGGTAAAAGCAGGTATAGTTGATAAAGCGGAAGAATATTTATTGAGCAGTGCAAGAGATTATTATTATGGCGGTGGGGGACTGTTACCAATAGAACATTTAACGGCGGCATATTCATTAAGACGAAATTGATTCTTATAGATGCCAGACACATAATATTCGTACAACAGTATTCGAAGACTACGGATATCATCTTGCCTTTCCTTTAACCTGTACGGTTTTGAAATTTTTGCTATCCAGATGAAATCTGGTTTTTATTGTACATCCGTAGTTACAAACTACGGATAGCACCCTGCCCTCCAAAGTCTGCGACTTCGGAGGTGAAAGTAAATGCATCTGGAGTGTATAAAACTGAAGATGACATTATTTTGAAATTGTTTATTTGGAACCGCAATCCAGACACAGTCTGGTTTTTATTGTACATCCGTAGTTACAAACTACGGATAGCGCCAGATTGCATCTGGAGTTTGGAATTATTTGCAATTACATACTCCTTCTATACTGCCCGCCTACCTCGTACAACGCATGTGTAATCTGACCAAGACTGCAGTATTTCACCGTTTCCATTAATTCAACAAAAAGGTTGGTGTTGGCTACGGCTGCGTCCTGTAGCCGTTGTAAGGCTTCTTTGCTTTTGTCGGCGTTTCGTTTTTGAAAAGCCTCCAGGTTACTGATCTGCTGTTCTTTTTCTTCGTTGGTGCTGCGGATGACTTCACCGGGCAAAATGGTAGGGCTGCCTTTTTTATTGAGAAAGGTATTTACACCTACAAGCGGTAACTCGCCGGTATGTTTCATGTTTTCGTAGAAAAGGCTTTCCTCCTGAATTTTATTTCGTTGGTACATTCTTTCCATGGCACCCAAAACACCGCCCCGTTCGTTCAGCCGGTCAAACTCAGCCATCACTGCTTCCTCAACAAGGTCGGTCAGTTCTTCAATTAAGAAGCTGCCCTGGTTAGGGTTTTCATTTTTAGTGGTACCCAATTCGCGGTTTATTATTAACTGTATCGCCATCGCCCGGCGAACACTTTCTTCGGTGGGGGTGGTAATGGCTTCATCGTAGGCGTTTGTGTGCAAACTGTTGCAATTGTCGTAAATGGCATACAATGCCTGCAGCGTAGTGCGTATATCATTAAAGTCAATCTCCTGAGCATGCAAGCTGCGACCAGAAGTCTGTATGTGATATTTTAGCTTCTGGCTGCGATCGTTGCCATTGTATTTGTTTTTGATGGCCTTGGCCCAAATGCGACGGGCCACCCTTCCAATCACACTATATTCGGGATCCATGCCATTACTAAAAAAGAATGACAGATTGGGGGCGAAGTCATCTATATGCATGCCCCGGCTGAGGTAATACTCTACAAACGTAAATCCGTTGGCCAGTGTAAAAGCCAATTGTGTTACAGGGTTAGCGCCTGCCTCAGCAATGTGGTAACCGCTGATGCTTACGCTGTAAAAGTTGCGCACGTTATGATTGATAAAATACTCCTGTACATCACCCATTAGTTTTAAGGCAAATTCGGTACTGAAGATGCAGGTGTTTTGCGCCTGGTCTTCTTTTAAAATATCGGCCTGCACAGTACCTCTTACCTGTGCCAATGCCTGCAGACGCAATTGCTGGTATACATTGGCAGGTAATACTTCATCGCCACTTAATCCTAGTAATTGCAGGCCTAATACCAGGTGATTTTTATCGGTCCCGTTCGTGTGTAAAACCTCCACGGGGTGACGGCCCGGTGAAGATGGATCGTAATAAATGGGTTTGGACTGGTGTTCATATTTTTTCTCAAACACCTTAAGCACATCGTCCCAGCCATTGTTTTCCGTTATATATTTCTCGCATTGCTGATCTATGGCGGCATTCATAAAAAATGCCAGTAACATGGGTGCCGGTCCGTTAATGGTCATGCTAACCGAAGTACGCGGACTGCAAAGATCGAAGCCGCTGTACAATTTCTTTGCATCGTCCACCGTGGCTATACTTACCCCGCTGTTACCCACTTTGCCGTAAATATCAGGACGAATAACAGGGTCCTCGCCATAAAGTGTTACGCTGTCGAAAGCGGTGGAAAGCCGCTTGGCAGGCTGCCCCAGCGATACATAATGAAACCGTTTATTGGTCCGCTCGGGCCCGCCTTCGCCGGCAAACATACGGGTAGGGTCTTCCTCGCTTCTTTTTAAAGGGAAAACACCTGCAGTGTAGGGGAACTCGCCGGGAAAGTTTTCCTGTAAACGCCACATTAAAATGTCGCCCCAATCTTTAAACCGGGGCACCGCAATACGGGGTATGTTATTTTGACTGAGACTTTTTGAATACAAGGGTTGTTTGATCACTTTTCCCCTGACATCGTATTCAAAAAATTCTTTTTGGTAGCCTGCCTTCGTTTCCTCCCAATCATCTAAAAGCTTTTTGCAGGCAGGTAATAATTGCTGTTGATGGGCTTCTGCTAGTTTTGAAATGTCCTGTAGGAGTGACGGGTCAGCATTGTCTTTACCGGACTGAAGGATATGCAGCGTGCCCTGCAGTTGATACCATTTGCTTGCAATGGAAGCCTGCTCTTTTGCAACCAGGTCATACCGTCTAATTTCATCAGAAATTTCTGATAGATAGCGCACCCTTTTGGGTGGTATGATAAGTCCTTTTACCGAGTGGCCGCTTTCAATTTCCTGTATCGGCTGGTTACTGAATTGAGTGCCTGTCTTTTCTTCGATTACTTTTATCAGCTCAGCAAAAAGTCGGTTGATACCTTCATCGTTAAACTTGGCGGCAGTGGTACCCATTACAGGTATTTCCTCATCTTTTGCCGACCATAGCCCATGGTTGCGCTTGTATTGTTTGCGCACATCCAGCAAGGCATCCAGTGCCCCGGCCTTATCAAATTTATTGATGCAGACTACATCGGCATAATCCAGCATATTGATCTTTTCGAGCTGGCTTGCGGCGCCATATTCTGGGGTCATCACATAAAGGCTTACATCACAAAAATCTAAAATTGAGGCATCGCTTTGTCCAACCCCGGCGCTTTCTAAAATAATAAGATCATAGCCTGCCGCCTGCACAATATCAATGGCTTCCCGCACATGCCTGCTAAGGGCTTTATCGCTTTCGCGGGTAGCCAGGCTGCGCATATAAGCACGGGGGTGATGTATGGCATTCATACGGATACGGTCGCCCAGTAAAGCGCCGCCGGTCTTTTTCTTACTAGGATCGACCGATATAACTGCAATGGTTTTATCGGTGTATATATTTAGAAAGCGGCGGACAATTTCGTCGGTAACAGACGATTTGCCTGCGCCGCCTGTGCCGGTAATGCCGAGAACGGTGCCCCCCTGCCCCCCGAAGGGGGGTTCTGCATTATCTGCATTATCTGTATTATGTGCGACGGGTTGTTTTATGCTGGCACCTTTATTGGCTTTTTGAAGTTGTTGAAGCAGGGGTTGGTAGTCCTGGCCATTCTCAGCCAGCGTAATGGCTTTGGCAATTGTTAGTATGTCTTTTTCCTCTCCAAGCGCATAACGACCGGCAGTCTTTGAGGTTCTTTCCGGATCCGCCCCTTTTTCGGGAGAGGCCAGGGAGGTCGCCCTCTTTATAACATCCTCAATCATGCCTTCTAAACCCATGTGTCTTCCATCGTCGGGGCTGTAAATGCGGGTGATGCCATAGTCATGCAGCTCTTTAATTTCCGATGGCAAAATAGTGCCACCGCCGCCGCCGAATATCTTAATCTGGCTGCCGCCATTTTGGTCAAGCAGGTCTTTCATGTATTTAAAAAACTCCACATGGCCGCCCTGGTAACTGGTAATCGCAATAGCCTGTGCATCTTCTTCAATGGCGCACTCTACAATCTCGGCAACACTGCGGTTGTGGCCCAGGTGAATAATCTCGGCGCCCTTGCTTTGTAAAATTCGCCGCATAATGTTTATGGCCGCATCGTGCCCGTCGAACAACGAAGCAGCAGTTACAATACGTACTTTATGCTGGGGGATACTTGACATTAATGGTAGTATTTTGAATTTATTATTGTTGCAATTTTTCGTTTTTCCTCCAAAAACCATATTGATAAGTGGCGTTTTAATGGCCAGTTGGGCAAACGCAAATTTAAGGTTTTAGCAGGATAACTTACGAGCGTTGGTGTGTTGAAACATTGGTTGTAAATAGTGACCTGGAGTATTTATTGAAATTATCAGTACGCGGTTTAGGGCTTGAAATCCGAAAATATTATTTTAAGAGTTCTTACAATGCTTTTAATAGCTGGATTTTGGTTTTATCTTACCAACTTAAATGCATGTGCATGGATGCCCGAATATTTGATAAGTTGTTTAATGATGGTATGATTGACACAATCACCCATGAAAGAATAAAAGTGTATGAAAGAGATGGCGCGGTGTCAGTTTACTGGGATTTACTGACTTTGTTATATGCGGGTATTTTTTTTCTGACCACCGGCATCGGAATTATTATTTACAAGAACATTGATTCAATTGGCCATGTCGCCATAACCAGTAGCATAGCTTTAGCAACCCTTGCAAGTTTTTTTTACTGTCTTCGTAAGGCGAAAGGTTTTAAAACCGGCAAGGTTGAACCGCCCAATGTTTGGTTCGATTATATTTTTTTATTGGGCTGTCTTTTAATGCTGATATTGACAGCCTATCTTCAGTTTCAATACCAGGTATTTGGAACCCGCTGGGGCCTGGCTACATTTTTTCCCATGGTCATTCTTTTTCTTGCCGCCTATTACTTCGATCATATTGGGGTACTCAGCCTGGCAATCACCAACCTGGCAACCTGGGTGGGTATTACAGTTACCCCAACGCGTTTATTAAAAGAAAACGATTTTGACAGCACAACCATCATTTACACCGGTATTTTATTAGGGGCCCTGCTTATTCTTGCCGGGCTACTTTCCATCCATAAAAATATTAAGTCTCACTTTGGGTTTACATATAAAAATTTCGGAAGTCATTTGCTGTTTGTGTCAACTTTATCGGCAGTTTTTAATTTTAGTCATTCCTACCTTTTATGGTTTTTGTTGCTTTTTGCTATTTCTTTTTATCAATTCAGGGAGGCCGTAAAACACAAATCGTTTTACTTTTTGGTGATAACTGCCATCTACTTTTACATAGGTTTAAGTTATGTGGCGATTTCAAACTTTTTCAAAATAAATGCAAGAGGCGATGCAGGAATTTATCTGTCGTTGTTTTACCTGATCTTTTCCGGACTGGGACTGGTGATATTCTTATTGCGTTACAATAAAATTCTGAAACAACATGCTGGCGTATAATAAAATCACACTTGAAAATCTTGCTATACAAGCAACTGTAACGACGGCTGCGGAGCTTCAATTAATAACTGAAGAGAAAGCCAGTGAAATTAAACGGCAATACCCGGCGGCCCTTTATACGCCCAATTTTTTTGTCAGGCTC
>JBBRCW010000021.1:0-35858 GCA_038204535.1 Chitinophagales bacterium
GTTGATATTCCGGTGCGCTGCACCTTTGATTGTAGCGTAATTTTATTTGCTACAAATATTTGGGTGCGCTGCACCATAAAGTAAATTTAGAGTCCATCATTGCCTAATCTGTACAAGCCAGAACCAAAACGGTTGAAAAATAGAAGTTGATTTTTTTTCTTTTTCCTATATAACCCTTTTCCATGTTAGGTTACAACGAGCGGTAAAAAACATCTTGCCAAAACATACAAAGATTTGAGGAATTAGGTAATAATTATCCTTTGTCCAAAATTAGTCCCGGTTAAGTTGGCGCGGTGCAACTAAATTGTTGCTACATCTTTAAACTTTAATTTCCAGGTGCAGCGCACCTAAATATTTGTAGAACCTCATAAGCGCAGGGCTCATGAAATGCAGCGCACCGCAATATTTTGATAAATTCGCATTCGTCAAATTGTTAAGTTTTTTTAGTTGATATTCCGGTGCGCTGCACCTTTGATTGTAGCGTAATTTTATTTGCTACAAATATTTGGGTGCGCTGCACCATAAAGTAAATTTAGAGTCCATCATTGCCTAATCTGTACAAGCCAGAACCAAAACGGTTGAAAAACTAGAAGTTGATTTTTTTCTTTTTCCTATAGAACCCTTTTCCATGTTATGTTACAGCGAGCAGTAAAAAACATACTAAGATTTGATTGGTAAGTTAAGAAACCAGGCGGTCGTTGAGCAAAGCCCCGCGGCCGCCTGGTTCTAAAATCATTCTTGGTTTAATACGTTGCCAGCCCCGTGGCCGACGACGGTATCATCATGGTGCTGCCAATAGAACCTAATCCGCCAAAAGGTTTACGGTGATAGCCATCAATGGTATTCGATTTTGCGGTTAGGATATACACAAAGAAGTTATTACCAGAAACCACCACATCTAATGGGGCCATTCCGGTGGCGGCAGCTTCACCTTTTGCAAGGTATAGACCGCCATTGCCGGCAATGTAATAAGACGATACATTATTGCTGGCGGTATTGGTTACATACGCAAATCGTCCATATTTTGCGATGGCCACCCAGCAAGGCGCAGCCTGGCCGCTGGGTACGGCGCCATTCAGGTTTTTGGGCATGCCATTATTGTTTATGATGTACGATGTGGATGAACCTGCACCTGCTGCCCCGCCCGCCGCGTTCGAAACGATCATATACCGGCCTCTTGAAAATTCAAATCCAAAAGGTGTGGCGCCGGTTGAAGCTGAGAATTTACCGGGCATAATGGAACCATTGTTCTTCAGTTTAAAAGTACCGATCTTATTGGTGGCCTTTTCTGTAACCACCAGCCAATCGCCATTGGGTGTAAAAGATACCTGTGGTGCATCTACCCCTGTTCCGCTAAGTGGCTGTGTTGCGCCTGGTATGTCGCTCAACTTTCCATTCATGCCAATCAGTATTCCGTGAATGTTATCACTGCCCTTGTTTAGTACATACAGTTTATTGCCATTCACCGTTACGCTTATGGGCATCTTGCCGCCCGAGGCAATGGTATGGGTAAGTTTAAGGCTGCCATCGTTTCTTACTTTAAAGCTCGATACCGAATGGTCTCCTGCATTTACAGCAAACAGCCATTCATGATTTTTGTCGAGAACAATAGCTCCCTGCGATCCCAGGCCTTTACCGGTTCCCGCGCCGCCCGAGACAGTGCTGCTCTTCCATTCCAGCTTGCCGTTATGCTTTACTTCAAACACCATTATTTCGTTTTTGCCTGCGGCATTGGTTTCTGTATAAAGATTATGGTCGCTTCTGCCTCCGTATCTGCTGGCAGTGGTTAATTCGCCTTCAAATTCAGCCAAACCAGTTTCGTCAGGGTTCGCGCCATTTTCCGACATCAGTAGTTCCATTGATTGTTCCGTCTGTTGATTGGTCTGTAGATTTTCATCATACTTATTGCACGACGAAATTGAAAATAGCATTGCTGCAGCCAGGGCGGTTTTAAAGAATGGGATCTTTTTCATTGTTGTTGTTTTAGTGGTCAATAATTGGGTTTCCGAATATTTTAGGTGCGATAAGGTATAGTTTGGGCACAGCATTGCCCATCATCCCTTCAGGGATTTTTTGTAAAAAACAGGATCGTTATTTATTTAAGAGCGCCCGTAATGGCCAATCTGATACCTGCGCTGGTAACGGGCAGGCTTCCTACTCCAATTCCCTGTAATGGTATGTTTATATAAGGCGCTAAAGATGCATTGAGCTTTGTGAAAACAGGCTTTTGAAAACCGGCGCTAAAGGTAGCCGCAGCCGGTATGCTGTAATTGTTCGTGTTATAAAATCCGGTTACATTTTCGTTTACGCCATTGTGTGCCACATTGTAGTTATTTGTCTCTTTCACCATTATGTACGATACCAAACCCGGTGAAAGAAAAAACGCTGATCCTTTTTTCTGATGCAGGTAAAACTTAACCGAAACCGGTATTTCAATAAGCGAGCTTTTGCTTTCAAGTTGGTTAATGGTCATGCCCTGCATAGACGATTTTACCTTATCCATTTTAAACATGGCCCCATCGCTTGTATAGGTTTTACGGCTTATACCCAGGCCGGTTTCAAGTGCAATGTTTTTGGACAGCATTACGCCGGCCGTAATACCAAAAACCGTATTTGCTTTGCCAAAGGGACGCGAAGAAACTTTACTGAATTCTACGCCAGCTGCCAGCCCAATGTAAATTTTACTTTTTCGGTTAATTCGAACAGTGCCCGGTGGCAAAACCTGGAGGGAGGAATCAATATAAATTTTTGGTGTCAAAAGAATGTTCTTGTCTTCACCAGTCACTGATGAATCGTATGCCTGCTTCATTGCCGGTAAAAGGCCACTGGTCTTGTCAAATGCTGATGCCTCAATATTGTTTTCTCTATTAATATTGCCATGGTTTGCAAAAAAGCCATTATCAATATCAGGAGATGTGATTTTAGAGAACGTGCCGTCGATTTTATCTTTTAGCCTGGCCTGTTTTCTAATGTTATATGCAGCAGGGGTAACAAAAACAGTGTTAGCCCTGGTATGCATTTGGTTCAGGTGGCTGCCCGGCGGTATGGACAATGTTTTTTCCGCTGGCTGCCTTTGTATAACTTCAGCCTGCTGGTTGTTGTTACTTTTAAGCGTGGCATAAGCGTTTTTAATCTCCATGTCTTTCAGCACGATCACAGGCCCTGCAACCAACATCAACATCAGAATTAAAGCAGCTGTATTTTTCTTTTTATTGGGCAAAGCTTCAGGTTCGCTTACAGGCGGTTGAAGCGCGTTCAGTTTGCTGGCTACACCTTCCCAGTCTCCTTTGCCGGCATCAAGCGGGTAACTGTCGGCAGCCTGCTGAAACAGATCAAAAATATCGTCGTCTAAATGCTGCATTCTGTGAGTGTCTCCTGCTGGTTTAAATAATTCTTTAATAACAATTTTGCTCTCATCAAATTAGACTTCGAAGTGCCTACCGGTATTTTCAAAAATTGTGCAATTTCACTATGGCTGTAACCGTCTATCATATACATGTTAAACACAACGCGGTATTGTGGAGGAAGTTTTTTTACCAATTTAATAAGGTCTTTATAAAGCAGCCTTTGGTCTGCACCGCCGCTATCATCAATTTCCCAAAAATGGTCAGGAATGCCGCCAATTTCGGGTAGAAACATCTTCTTACGCAACAGGTCGATGGCAGTGTTTACCATAATCCTTTTTATCCACCCGAAAAGCAATTTTTCAACATCGCCTGCATTGTCGTATTTAAATTTGTCTATATGCAAAAATACTTTTACAAAGCCGTCATTGGTTACTTCAAGCGCTTCTTCGTAATTATAAATATACCTGAAAACGATCTTTAAGGCATACGCACGGTATTGCTCATAAAGTATTTTTTGATACTTTGGATTGCGCTCCTTGCATTGGTTTATAAGAACGAATTTCTCCAAAAATTAATGGCGTCAATGATGAATAATGATATGGCTATAAACGTTTGCGCTGACTGGTTCATACTTTTTTGCGATGATCAACTCCTGTACTCAGCGATGTTTTTTGCATTGCCTGTATAAAATACTACGAAAATTGTAAAGCAGCGGTTGCAAATGCAAAATATATTTTGGCACGATTAACAAAATTCAGACTTTAAAGGCACATGAGGCAATTTTTTAATAATGCGGCTATTCGTAAATTTATATGATGATGAGGGATAGACTTTACACCTGTACCGCTGCATTTTTTCTTCACATTTTAATATACAGCCATGCTAAAGTTAATATGTATCAATAGCAAACCGATTACGCACGACAGTGGAAAAGTGTCTTCTGGCGATGGTTTGGTTGAGGGCGAAATTTATAATGCTTATGATGGTATCTATATTCATCCCAACAATAAGAAAGAGTGCTACCATATTGTAGAAACAGATGATCTTAAGTTAGTGACACGTTTTGTGCCCGTTAGTGAAATTGATGAAACGGAGTTAGCCTGGCAAAAAGAGGAAGCAGTCCAGGTCGTTTAAATAATCATCATTTTTGACTGAATAACTCTTAATGATTTTTATACTTCTGTCATCTGTCGCCGGTGGTTGTACCTTTACTGCTCAATTAACCATTTTTGAATATGATTAAGGTAGGAGAATTCAACAGGCTAAAAGTGTTGCGTGCTGTGGATTTTGGCCTGTATATGGATGATGGCGCAGAAGGTATATTGTTACCCAAACGCTTTGTGCCGCAGGATGCCAAAGTTGGTGACGACCTGGACGTTTTTCTGTACCACGACTCCGAAAGCCGATTGATCGCAACAACGCAACGCCCGAAAGGAATAGTGGGCGATATTGTAAAATTGAAAGCGGTAACTGTTACCAACCTTGGGGCGTTTTTAGATTGGGGATTGATGAAGGATATATTTGTTCCCAAGTCTAAACAGCTAAGCGGCATGCGCGAAGGAGCGGAATACCTGGTAAAAATATACCTGGATGAACAAACCGGCAGGGTAGCTGCAACCGAAAAAATTGAATTCTTCTTAAGCAACGATAATCTTACCGTAAAAGAGATGGACCTGGTGGATATGATCGTTTACCGCCGTACCGATATTGGTTATGTGGTCATCATCAACAACATACACACGGGTGTTTTGCATTTTAATGAAATATTTCAAGACATAGAGACCGGTAAAAAATTCAATGGGTTTATAAAAAAAATACGCCCCGACAATACGATCGATGTGGTGGCGGGCAAACCCGGCTATAAAAAAGTGGAAGATGAAACGGGCAAGATTTTGCGGCTGTTGCAAGAGAACAACGGCTACCTGCCTTTTCACGATAAATCGGATCCCGAAGAAATTTATTCGTTTTTTGGTATGAGCAAGAAAGTGTTTAAAATGACTACCGGTAAATTATATAAAGAGCGTAAGATTGAATTTACCAAAACAGGTATCAAGGCAATCGATGGTTAAATCATGTTGGCGGGCCGGTATCGCCACTCCCTCTATTCACACAAGTGGAAAAACCTTCTGCCTTTACAAGCCATTGTTGACTATTTTGCAGCGTGGAAACTGTAAAAAAATCTTCAAGAAGCACAACACTGCATTTATTTCCCCTGGAAAGGCCGACTGTGGTTGCAAAAAAATCTAAGCAGGCGGCTGTTTCAAAAAAAGCAAGGCCAATTATAAAATGGACGGGAGGTAAGTTCGAAGAATTTCCCATGTTCTCGCAATATATTCCTGCCTTCGAAAATTATTACGAGCCGTTTTTTGGCGGGGGAGGGGTGTTTTTTGCTCTACAGCCAAAGAATAAAAGTCTTTTAAACGATAAGAGCAGCGACCTTGCCCGGTTCTATTCGCAGTTATTATCCACCCAATTAAAAGAAGAATTAGACCAATACGCTGCAGCCTGGGACCAGGCCGGCAAGTTTGCACAAAGCATTATTAAAAAACTAAGTGGCCCATTTGATGACTATGTACGAAACCGCCTTGAATACGACCAGTTAAAACAAAACATATATTCGGCGGTTGATGACCTGGCCGGCGCGGATTATGAACCCTTGTTCAACGATCATTTTATATTAAACGCACACCAATTTAGTTTAAAATTGAAGGCGTCGCTGGCCGATAAATTCAAGCGTATAAATGCCATTTGTATAAATGAGAAACGCATTTTTGAGATCAGCGAGCTGGAAGAACACATTGAAACGGGAATCAAGAGTGGTTTGTACCTATACCTGCGCAGTTTAATGAATAAACATTCTTTGGGTACCCTTGAACTAACAAAGGCAAAAGCCACCGCCAACTGGTATTTTGTACGGGAGTTTTGTTATGCAAGTATGTTCAGGTTTAACCGCAATGGCGAATTTAATATTCCCTATGGCGGCATAGCCTATAACCGAAAAAATTTTCGATTAAAAGCGGATAATATTTTCGCCCCCGCTATCCGGCAATTGTTTGCCAAATCAACATTCTATAATCTTGATTTTGCAGAATTTCTAACGAAGTCCAGACCTGGTCCCAATGACTTTATTTTTTTGGATCCACCCTATGACAGCGAGTTTTCGGAGTACGATCAAAATGCCTTTACGCAAAAAGACCAATGCCGCCTGCGCGATACGTTGCTTGATGTAAAAGGCAAATGGATGATGGTGATAAAGGAGACCGGATTTATTCGTGATTTGTACACTAAGCCAGGAATTCGTTTTATTGAGTTTGATAAAACCTATACCTATAACGTGCGTGGAAGAAATAATCGCGATACAAAACACCTGATTATCGTAAATTACCAACTTGGGTGATCGGGTGATCTGGTGATCGGGTGATCGGGTGATTGGCAAAACACCTGATTATCGTAAATTACGAACTCTAATCGGTACCAATGGCTTACGTTAAGCTGAGTGATTTTGTATTCGACTGCAACCAATGCCATACCCGCTGCGACGGCATTAGCAAGGGAATATACCTATTTGAAAACGATACCACTTTCTCTGAACGGTACGAACAAATGATCATAGAAAAGATCAATCATACCAAACTTTACATTGCCGTAAAAAGTCAGCAGGCTGGTTATCCCGATATAGAAATCAAAAACCTTGATGGTACTATTCATCACTACCTTGAAGTGAAAGTGCAGCAACGGACATTTATGTCAATTGAAAAATATTTACCTGACAGTAACCTGAAGCCGTCAGAAACTGTGGCCCTGAACCTGAGCGACCTGCTGCGGTATTTTGATATTGAAAGACAAACGAGAACTTCTATTGGAATTGTATGGGTTTTGCTAAACCGGTTATGCCTGGTTGACCATGACGCTCAAAAAATGTATTACCAGCAAACCAAAACCCTGGCAGCCATTTATGAAAAAGAACGACAAAAACGAAAATTTACAAGAAAGTCGGGTGAGGGCGATGTGGTGGATGGTTTGCATAAGGGCGTAACCGTCAATTACCATTTCAGTTTAAAGGAGCTGCGGTTATGGAATATATAACGGCCATTGAATTGAAAGACCTACTGCTCGTTTTTGCATAATAAAAAACCGGCTTTTAGGCCGGTAAAAATTACACCCCACTAAAAAAGTTTATATCCTACAGGCCGAATTGCTCTTTTAATTGTTCCGCCGTTTTTTCAATCACCATATTAACTTTTTCAATTTGGTGACAAACATTTGAAAGTTCTGCCTTGTTTTTCGCATTTATTTCAATTGCACGTATATCCTGTTTAATCGATTTTATGTTCATGGTATCGATGGTAGATTTTAATTTATGGGCCAATGCGCTCACTTTATCCCAGTTTTTACTATCGGCAGCTTCTGCCATTTCGCTGCAATTTACCGGTATGGTATTCAGGAATATTTTTGCCAGGGTAATCATGAAATCTTTATTTCCCCGGCTTATTTCGTTTAGCGACGCCATATCATACAGTCTGCCATTGTCAACCGGTAAATCGTTCGTAATCATAGACGTGGTTAATTGATTTGGTTTTCCGGGTTCCAGGTCGCGGCCAAAGGCACCTTTATTTTCAAGCACCCGCATTATAACTTCGTACAGATCGTTTTCTTTAAATGGTTTGGTTAAAAAGTCGTCCATACCTACAGCTATATATTTTTTCTCTTCTCCTTTAAGTGCATTGGCTGTTAAGGCAATAATAGGAATGTTTCTCTTTTTTCTGTCGGCCAGGTTTCTTATTTCTATGGTGGCTTCCAGGCCATTTTTTTCAGGCATCTGTATGTCCATTAATATTACATCAAAATCCTCAGCATTCAGCAATTCCATTACCTCGATTCCTGTAGTAGCTGTGCGGGTTTCGAGCCCCCAATACATTAAAATGCTTCTTGCCAGCAATTGGTTTACTTCGTTGTCTTCTGCCAAAAGTACCTTTAGAGCACCCAATTCATTTCTAACCGGTTTAGGTGTTTCCGGTTCAGAAATTACGATGTCGTTCTCCACGCATTTTTTGTATTTAATGGTAAATGTAAATTTACTTCCATACCCCAGTTTGCTTTTTACAGAAAGAGAACCCTTCTGTAATTCAACAAGGTTTTTGGTAATGGCAAGTCCCAAACCAGTACCTCCGTATTTTCGGGTTGTCTCCGGATATGCCTGGGTAAAAGGTTCAAATATTTTCTCTAATTTATTTTCTTCGATGCCAATACCCGTATCGATAACGCTGAATTGCAATTCAATATCCCGGTCAGTTTGTCTTTCTATTGTGGCCAAAAGTCTCACCGATCCTTCGCTGGTAAATTTAATAGCGTTGCTGACAAGGTTGTTTATCACCTGGTTATACCTGGTAGGGTCGCCTTCTATTATAAGCGAGTTGCCCAGCCGGTTTTCAAATACACAATCAATTCCTTTGGCATTGGCCGAATAATTAAACATGCTCAAAATAGACTGCGTTCTATAGACTACATCAAAAGGAATGCACTCAATATTAACTTCTCCGGCAGCTATTTTTTCAATGTCCAGAATATCGTTAATAATAGTCAGCAGGTTTTGGGCCGAGTCGTTTATAATTCTTAAAAAATTCTTTTGTTCGGGATTCAGGTAGGTTTTTTGCAACAGGTTGGTCATGCCTAATATGCCGTTCATCGGGGTGCGAATTTCGTGGCTCATATTAGCCAGGAAACGTTCTTTTAACAAGGCGGTTTCTTCTGTTACTTTTTTGGCAACTTTTAAATGTTTTTCGGTGGTGATCCTGTCGGTAATGTCTTGCGCAAATCCTATTACATAAGGTGCATTGCCTTCTTCAACCACTTTAAAGTTTTCGTATAAGAGATATATTTTTTCGCCATTTCGCTTCGCGATCCTAAATACACCTTTTGTTTTCGCTTCGCCGGCAATGGCGTCCAGGTAATTTGGTTTAAAACCTCGAATATCTTCCTCTGGCAAATAGTTCGACAGATTTTGACCTATTATTTGTTTTTGAGTAAAACCTACCGCTTCGCAAAGTGCAGGATTCACAGTTATAAAATTGCCCTCCAAATCGTGCGTGCAAATCATGGCCTGGCTATAATTAAACAGGTCGCGGTATCGCTTTTCACTAAGCTGTATCCGGGTTTCAATTTTTTTCCTTTCTGTTATATCCATCCCATAACCTATCAGCATTTTCACCTGGCCTAAGTCGTCTAAAACCGGGCTCACTTTGCGTAAATGATATTCAGGTAAATCGTTGTCATCGGTAAATCGCTCTTCCCACTCTATTGATTTTTTTGTTAACAGCACTTGCTGGTAGATCGCGTGTCTTCTTTCTGCTATTGCAACATCTTTATTAAAGGCGCTGCAATAGTCAAAATCTGTTTTACCGATCAGCCATTTTTTAAAGGGTTCATTTCCATTGGAGGCCGGGTTAAAAAACAGGTAGGTAAAATTGGTGGAAAGCACAACGATGTCTGATGGAAGGTGCGAAAAAATATTGTCGTACAGACTTTTTTGCGTTAAGGAATCTTTAATTTCCGTTTCATTTTTTCTGAAAGCCGAAAAGCTAAACATATGATATTGCATGCCTTCTTCGCTAACAGGTGTGTACGATACCGATAAATGGTCGCCTGTTATTAGTTCAACAGAATGATTACTGATCTTTTGCTTATCCGAAATAAATTTTAATAATTGAAGATGGGTATCTTCTACATTGACAAAAGTAAATAAGTGATTTTTTAAGCTGCCTGTATTGCCCCGGCTGTTTATGGAAGTAAAGGTGTGGGCATAGCCAAAAAGGCTATTAAAAGGCAGGTTGCAATAAACAATTTTTGCTTCATTATTTGTAAGCACAACAGCCACCGGCAGGTTGTTGAGTATCGGTAGCAAAGAAGCGGCTTCAATATCCGGGGCATTAAGGGGAATCGATGCGCTGTTAACAGCGGTCAAGGTGGCGGTTTTGTGCATAGGATGAATTGGATATTTAATAGAGTGCTTCTGAATTCAACACTGTTGAATAAAAAAGTATAAGCCATTATTCGAGCGTTTCAGCCTCGTTTCTTTATTAATATTGGATTGTATTAAAATTTTTCTTAAGACCGCTATCAACTATTCTCTAATTGCTAAAACTTCCTTCGAAACTAAATTTCTTGTTCACAAATACCTCCTTGTTCTGTATCATCCTGTAAATGGTCGATTTGCCAACATCCAGTTTCCTGGCCACTTTCAGTACATCGTAATTGTATTTATCAAGATAGTATTGTATAAGTTTAGTAGTAAATTCTTTTAGGGTTACATCTTTCATAATAAAGTCGCTGATCATATTTTGCGACATTACATTTAAATGTTCGGCTTCAATTTCTGAACCCTCGGCCATAACGCAGCCCAATTCAATAACCGATTTTAATTCTCTTACATTACCGGGAAAGGCATGCCCCATTAATTTCTTTTTTGCCTCGGTAGAAAAATTCTTTTTTGGAAGGTTGTTTTCCTTGCAGAACGATTCCATAAAATGTTTGGCAATAATTAATACATCATTCTCCCTTTCGCGCAGCGGCGGCAGATTTATGGGTAAACCCAGCAGACGATAATAAAGGTCTTCTCTAAAAGTGCCGGCCTTTACCATTTCGAGCAGGTTGCGATGGGTGGCAACTATGATTCTTACATCAATTTTCACCAGTTCGTTACTGCCCACTCTAATAATTTCTTTTTCCTGCAAAGCCCTTAACAGTTTGGCCTGCATGTTAATATCCATTTCGCCAATTTCATCTAAAAAGAAAGTTCCTTTACTGGCTTCTTCAAATTTGCCAATGCGACGGGATATTGCCCCGGTAAAGGCGCCTTTTTCGTGGCCGAATAATTCACTCTCCAGTAAATCTTTTGGTATGGCTGCTACGTTTACCGCAACAAAAGCCTGGTTTTTTCTTGACGAGTTGTAGTGGATGGATTTGGCGACCAACTCTTTACCAGTACCTGTTTCGCCGGTTACCGAAACGGTGATATTGGTTTTTGCCGCTTTTTCCATCATACTAAACACGCGCTGTATAGCGGTGCTATGGCCGATAATGGCATTGCTGAAATCGTACTTACGGCTAACCTCTTCTTTCAGGGTTTCAATTTCCTGCTTTAGCTGTACGTTTTCGCGCAGGTTATTGATGGTGTTCCAAAGACGGTCTTTGGCGTCGTCATCTTTTACAATGTAATCGTATGCGCCTTTCTTTAAAAGATCAAGGGCAATTTTTACATCTTCCTGGCCGCTAATAATTATTACTTTGGTGTCGGGGCTTGCCTCGCGTATTTGGGTTAACAATTGGTCGCCGTTTATATCTGGCAGCGAATAATCCAACGTAATCACGTCTGGCTTCTCGTGTAGTTTCGAGAGGAACGATTTTGCGGTGTCGAATTTACTAATGACGTAGTCGGGATTAAGCGACAGGTAATATTCAAGCATTGAACTGTACCAAAGGTCATCTTCAACAATAAAAACCTTAAAGGTCTTCTGGTCTTTCATATATTGGTAAACGCAAAATGTTTTTTGGTATTGTTTATTACTTTCATTTTGGGAAAAAAAATCTAAAAATGAGATATTTTGTACCCTTTAATTATTTTTTATCGACGACAAGGTACATAGTTAAGTCCATTAAGGCAAATGAAGCGCTGCATTTGCACGTATTTTTTCGATCTTTTCTTCCATGATAAATACGGTTGCTGCAAAATTTCCCTTTTGATTGTTCTCTTTAATTAAAGGGTTGCATTTGAGCTTTACCATTAATTTTTAGCGCTGAAATTTACTATTATGCCAACAAGAGCGACTAATTTTTCCCAAACTGGGCATTTTTAAGCTGTATCTATGGTGATTGTATGTTTTGACGAAGAAGTTGGTAAACAAGCGAAGGCGGAAAATTGCTGCTGCCTGGTGGCCGTTAACAGTACCAGGTTTGTTAACAGTTATTTGCATTTTGTAGAATTGTTCACGTTTAAGTTGTTTTCAACAAACTGGCAGCGTTAGCGAGACAATGGGATATTTACTATGAGACAATGAGATATTTACTATTTTATATTTTATGTCGTTGTTTTTCAACTGTCTCGTCAAATACATATCAGGCGGTGTTTACGTTGATGGAAGCTTTTGTTTCTGAAATATATCCGCAAAACAGAGGGGTATCGAAATTCATTGTTTGAATGGACCAGCAGGTGATTTTCCAAAACCGGTTAAGTTCTTTTTGCCATTGATAACATTTACTACTATAACACTGTTTCGGTATCTTTTAAAGGTTAAATTTGATTTTTTAATTGTGATACATGCAAGTAGATATTGAATTGGTTGATAAACTGGCCCACCTGGCCCGGCTTAATTTTGAAGAAAATGAGAAACAGAAAATTAGGGACGATCTTCAGCAAATGATCAGTTTTATAGATAAATTGAACGAGATTGACACCGAAGGTGTTGAGCCATTGCTATTTATGACCGACGAAGTAAATGTTTTAAGAGAGGACGAGGTAAAAGGATCGGTATCTAGAGAAACAGCGCTTAAGAATGCGCCTGTAAAGGACGAGCAATTTTTTAAGGTTCCTAAAGTAATACGTAAATAGGAATTTTTTCATTCTAATTAGTAAGAGAAATTATGGAGTCAATTATTCACCTGAGTGATATAGGCAAGAGCTATTATTTGGGCAGCCATGCGCTGCCTGTTTTAAAAGGAATTAATCTTGATATATTTAAAAATGAGTATGTTGCCTTAATGGGGCCTTCAGGGTCGGGTAAGAGTACGTTAATGAATATTTTAGGATGTTTGGATAGCCCTACCTTAGGCACTTATATTTTAAATGGAAAGGATGTGAGTAAAATGCCCGATGACGATTTGGCCGAGGTGCGTAACAAAGATATTGGGTTTATATTTCAGCAGTTTAACCTTTTGCCGCGATTGAGTGCCGCAGAGAATGTAGCGCTGCCCCTTGTTTATGCGGGTGTAAGCAAGCGCGAACGAAATGAAAGGGCTTTGGATGTTTTGGATAAAGTTGGCCTTGCCGATCGCAGCCACCATAGGCCAAACGAATTGAGCGGCGGTCAGATACAAAGAGTTGCAATTGCCCGCGCACTTATAAATAACCCTGCTATTATTTTAGCCGACGAACCAACTGGCAACCTGGACAGCAAGACCTCTGCCGAAGTGATGCAATTGTTTGGCAAAATTCAATCGGGAGGAAACACGGTGGTGCTGGTTACCCACGAAGAAGATATTGCCGGTTATGCAAAAAGGGTGGTTCGTTTAAGAGACGGACTGGTTGAAAGCGACCGAACTTCTGCCTTTGCTTCCTTTAGAGAAGAAGGCGTTCATGTTTGATCTTTTTAATAAAGTGGCTTCCGAAGACAAGTTAAACTATGCAGAATTTCTTGTGTTCTAACTCATCAAATAGACCATCCACTGTTTTTGGGGACGGGCTATTTTCTATGAGTGCATTCAATATTGCCGGACGGGTCTCTGAATCTCATCAATAAAAAATAATAAGCGAACAAAATAATATGGCATTTAAGATTTATACGAAAACGGGCGATTTGGGCAATACTTCGTTGATTGGCGGAACAAAGGTTGCAAAAAGTCACATTCGTATTGAAACCTATGGCACCATCGACGAATTGAATTCATATATTGGATTGGCAAGTGACCATATTGAAGCTGATGATATAAGAACGGTGCTGCGCGAAGTGCAGGATAGGTTGTTTACCATTGGCTCATCGCTGGCGACCGATCCCGACAAAGAAACTTTAATGAAGATCCCCGATCTTAAAGAAGAAGATATTCAGTTTTTAGAAGGACAGATTGATGCTATGAACGAAGAATTACCGGTTATGAAAAACTTCATATTACCCGGAGGCCATGTAGCTGTTTCCACTTTGCATATAACACGTTGCATATGCCGCCGTGCCGAAAGATTATGTGTTAACCTGAAAGAACACAATGCATTTGTTGAACCGCTGGTAATAAAATACCTTAATCGTTTGAGCGACTATTTATTTGTATTGGCAAGGTTTATAGGCCATTTATTAAAGGTGGAAGAAATACCCTGGAAACCGAGGGTCTGATGCTACTTAAAATGAGATGGATGCTTTCGGCACTTCAGGCGGCAATACTTTTCCGTCTTTCATATGAATGACACGATCGCTCATTTGTGCAAGTTCTTCGTTGTGGGTTACAATTAAGAACGTCTGGTTAAATTCATTTCTCAGCCTGATAAAAAGTTCGTGCAGATCTTTGGCGTTTGCACTATCCAAATTACCGGTTGGCTCATCAGCAAAAACAATTTGCGGATTATTAATTAATGCCCTTGCCACTGCAACCCTTTGCTGTTCACCTCCGCTTAATTGCTGGGGTTTGTTTTCCAAACGTTCGCCCAGGCCCAGTTGCTGTAATAAAAAAACTGCCCTGGTATTTACTTCTTTTTTGTTTTTTCCGGCTATCCAGCCGGGAATAGATACATTTTCTATGGCATTGAACTCTGGTAACAGGTGGTGAAACTGAAATACAAAACCAATATGCGTATTTCTGAATTTGGCCAGTTTTTTACCTCCCAGGTTGTCTATCCGCTGGTTATTAAGGAAAATCTCGCCTGCATCCGCCACGTCAAGCGTACCCAAAATATGCAGTAAGGTGCTTTTGCCGGCACCCGATGAACCTGCAATACTTACAATTTCTCCCTTTTGTATCTCAATATCCACGCCTTTCAACACCTCTAGCGACCCATATTTTTTGTGAATATTTTTTGCTGATAACATGGGGTTCCAATTATTTAATGGTAATCATTTTGGTGCAAACCTACACGTAAACCATTAACAGACGCCTTATTATTGTAATTTTTAAATTTTAATAGGCATGCGGTAAAACCTTCATTTGGTTATTTCGTTTATACACCTACATTTGCAAAAATTTAAAATCCCTTCATAAGATGTTTTGGACATTAGAATTAGCCAGTTATTTGGAAGAAGCACCCTGGCCTGCTACAAAAGACGAACTCATTGATTATTCAATTCGTTCGGGGGCGCCTATTGAGGTGGTTGAAAATCTGCAGGAGCTGGACGACGAGGGCGAGGTGTACGAGAGCATTGAGGATATTTGGCCCGATTACCCCAGCCAGGACGATTTTATGTTTAACGAAGACGAATACTAATATTGGTCTGATGTGTTATAAGGCATTTGATTAAAGTGCATTTACGCAAATTCATACTGCATAAAAAAACCATCCTTAATTCGGGATGGTTTTTTTATGCTTCTTTAAATATTCCGGTAGTTTATTTTGTGAGTGTATGAGCAACTATTTTGGTTCAGCTGCTTTTTGAGGCTTTTTTTGAAATGCATATTTAAAATACAGTAACAACAACGACAGAGTCAAAACAATAGCATTCGCAACAATTACGGGTCCGCCTTCCTGTATGCCGAAACCATATGCCAGCCATACAATGGTACTAAACACAACAATCAGCATCATCCAAACGCTTAAGTCGCCAACACTTTTTGACCTCCATGCCTTATAGACCTGGGGAATAAAGGTGATAGATGTAAGAAACGAACCGAAGTAACCAAAGAATTGAGTCCAGTTCATGAAAGGTTTGCTTGTTTTGTGAATTAAATTTAAAAAGTGACCCAAAGGCTTTGTGATAAAAGGAACCATCGCACAAAGTCTAAACTATTAATTCTGCACCTTATTTTTCCATTTGTTCAATAATTTCTTTCGTTACGCCTGTAAAACTGAAACCTCCATCGTGAAACAGGTTTTGCATGGTAACATAACGGGTCAGATCGCTGAAAAGAGAAACGCAATAATTAGCACAGGCTTCCGCATCGGCATTACCCAGTGGGCTCATTTTTTCAGCAAAGTTTATAAAGCCGTCAAATCCTTTGACTCCGCTGCCAGCCGTGGTTCGCGTGGGCGATTGCGATACCGTGTTAATACGCACTTTGTTCTTTGTGCCAAAGTGGTAGCCAAAACTTCTGCTGATGCTTTCGAGCAATGCTTTGGCATCTGCCATTTCGCTGTAATCCGGAAAAACCCGCTGAGCAGCTATATAGGTAAGGGCTACCACACTACCCCATTCGCTTATTACATCCATATTATAGGCCAATTGCAGTAAACGGTGCAGGCTCATTGCAGATATATCAAAAGTTTTGTGGGTGAAATCGTGATTTAAAGCAGTATAAGGGTTGTTTTTGCGAACATTTATACTCATGCCAACACTATGCAGAATGAAGTCGATTTTGCCGCCGAAATGTTCCATACTCTTTTCCAGCAAATTCTTTAATTCGTCGTTGCTGGTAACGTCTGCGCCAATAACCGGGGCGTTATTGCATTCCTCTGCCAATTTGTTTATCTCTCCCATTCTAAGGGCAATAGGGGCGTTCGTCAGCACGATTTGTGCGCCCTCGGCGAAACATTGCTGTGCTACCTTCCATGCAATGGACTGATCGTTCAACGCGCCAAATATGATACCTTTTTTGCCCTTCAATAAGTTGTACGACATATATTGTTTATTTTATGTTGGAATAAGATAGGTAAAAATAGAAATTCGATGTGTAACTGTAAAATAGAATGTGCTGTACCACGCTACAAATCAATGTTTAGGAACAATTAATCTGCTAAAACCATTTCCCGGGCATTTTCCAGAGCGGCTGCGGTAGGTTTTTCTCCGCTAAGCATTTGGGCGATACTGGTTATTTGTTCGTCTTTGGTTAGGCGCTTGATATTTGTTTTTACCGCATGGCCCTTATCTTCTTTATAAACATAAAAATGGGCATCGGCTTTGCCCGCTATCTGCGGCTGGTGCGTTATACAAATTACCTGGCGCGTTGTCGCAAGATCCTTCATGATCAATCCGACCTGTCTGGCGGCCTCGCCTGAAATACCGGTGTCGATTTCATCAAAAATAAGGGTAGGCAGATCGATCGATTCTGCTACCAGCGATTTTATGCATAGCATCAGCCTGCTTAGTTCGCCGCCGCTGGCCACTTTTCTTACAGGTTCAAAACGGTTGCTTTTATTGGCGTCAAACAGAAATTCAATTTCATCGATCCCGAACTGAGAAAGTTGTACCGAATTGATTTGTACTTTAATTTGGGCATTGGGCATCCCCACCTGTTTAAGTAAGGCGTTCACCTTTTCTTCAAAAGGCTTGCATTGCTTTTTTCTTTTTTCTGCAATTGCCCGGGCTGTTTGGGCAGCCTCATCAAATAAGCCTTTCACTTCTTTTTCTTTGGCAGCTATCTGGTCATCTATTTCCAATACACCTTGCAATTTACTTTCAAGGCTGGCCTGAATGCTTAATAGTTCGTTGGTGGTAAGTACGCTGTGCTTTTTTAATAGTTTATAGCCTGCTGACAGGCGTTCGTTTATCAGGTCAATGCGTGCCTGGTCAAAAGTTAAGTGATCATTCAGACGGACCACCTCTTCGGCAATATCCTGCAGTTCTACCTGGGCGCTTGCCAGCCTTTCGGTAAGGGCAGGCAATTCTTTTGAAAATTGTGCACAACCCTGTAGCTGGTTCGCCATTATTTTCAATTGGTTTACTATGGGTTGCTCCTGTTCCTTTAATTCGCTGTAAACCGACGATAACACCGATTTAATATTTTCAGCGTTTGAAAGTGTCTTCAATTCTTCCTCAAGCTCCTCCAATTCATTTTCCTGAAACTTCAGTTCATTCAATTCATCAAAAAGAAACTGGTTATAATCCAGCTCTTTATCAAAACCTGCTTTTTGCGCTTGCAGTGCTTCCAGTAATTTTTTTTGCTGCTGCCATTGCTGGTAGAAATTTTGATAGACATTCAAGTCTTGCTGGTTATGCGCCAGGGCATCCAGCACTTCTCTTTGAAAGCCGGTGTCTCCCAGTTCCAAAGTGTCAAACTGCTGATGCAGATCGACCAGTAAAGAAGCAAGTTGCTTAAGTTGTAAAACGGTTGACGGGGTGTCGTTAATAAAACCGCGGCTTTTTCCATTGACGGCTATTTCTCTTCTAAGTACCAATTCGGCCTCAGCATCAAGGTCGTTTTCCTCAAGAAAATTTGTAACAGCCGGTTTATTGTCCACTTCAAAATAGCCCTCAATCACACACTTCTTTTCCCTGTTTTGCAGCAGTGAAGTGTCGGCTCTTTCGCCTAAGATCAGGCTAAGCGCCCCCATGAGGATACTTTTTCCGGCGCCTGTTTCGCCGGTAATAACGTTTAACTGGTTAGCGAAATCTATAGCGATTTCATCTATAATGGCATAGTTAATAATGTGCAGCTTGCGTAGCATAGCGTAAAGATAGGCGGATATAACATTGTGTATATTGATACCAGCCGCTGTGTGGAAAAGGTGTTGGATTTTTGCCGAACCGCATTGTTTTTATTCACCTTTGCAACGGGCAATACCCGACTTGGCGCGTTGGTCGAGCGAATCTTTGTATTCGTGGTCGGGCATGTCGATGCATTTTTGAAAATACGAGATGGCCAGTGCTTTTTGTCCGCGTTTTTCATAAATATATCCAATTTGTAATGATGCCCGTGCCGCATAATATTCGCGCATGCCTTTGCCCATTTGCATAGCGTTGGCATAAAATTGAATGGCGTCGTTATCATTGCCGAGGTCGTCATAGATACGGCCCATCCGGTAAACATATTCCAGTTTATCTGCGGGTGTATTAAAGTCGTCTTTAGATTTTGCAGCCAGCATATCCAGGGCTTCCGTATTATAGCCGCCATCGCTCAAAAGCCTTGCTTTAAGTAGTGTTTTATTGGGCCAAATTCCGCTCCTCGCATCTCTTAATGCTTTTTTATCTGCGTCGCTGTCGGTAGCGCCCTGTTTAATAACCTGTTGGCGGGTCATTTCGGCTTTGATTGAATCTCCCTGTAAATAATAGCACCAGCTCAATTTTAGCAAGGCATCTTTTACATAAAACCTTCCTTTAAAATTTTGAAGAAACTGGTTAAAGCTGGTGGCTGCCGCCGCCAATTCAAGATGGTTGAGCCTGGTGTAAGCCATTTCTAAATCCCACACAGGAGTTTGCAGGTATTCAGAAGATTGGTTTCTTTTTAGCATGACTTCTTTGGCGAATACTGCGTTTTTGCTGTTTATTCCCAGGTTTGCTCCTAAATAGGCAAATAAATGATTGTTAACCATATCCAGTTTTTTTTCCCGGATAAATTTCATCACCTCGTCGGGCTTGTTTTCTATATAAAAACTTAGATATGAATAATAGAAAACGGCTTCGTTAAAGAATTGCCTGGCAAGGGGATCGTTGCTGTTTAAGAAATTACGCATCAATTTCATACCTTCTTTTATAGAACCTTTCATTCCAAAAAGGCTGGTGTATATTTTATAACCGTCGGGCACGGTTCCCATGGCCACCTGCAGGGGGCCAAAAACCAGGTTGTTGGGTAAAAAACCGGGGTAGCTTTTGAGGTTATCTTTAATAAGGGAGTATCCTTTTTTAAAGTCGAAAACAGCGCCGAACCGCTCTCCGAATTTTATGCGTACACATGCCCTTTGCAATAGGTTTAAAGCTTTGCAATAGCGATAAAATGGCGTATTCCTCGGCCCCGAATCATATAAGTCTTGACGGTTTGAAAAATTCTCTTTTCTGCGGTTAAATTCATCCGGATCTTCATTAAAAAACAGGACAAAAAAATCAATATAGCCATCCAGCATGTATGGTATCAGGTTATCCGGATTTTGTGATTTGGCAATATGCAACAGTTCAATCCCATTGTTAAGGCGCAGTTTGGTGATCTCCTGGTATGCCTGCTGACAGGTAGCATTAAAATCATAGACCTTTTCTGCCATAGAACTGGCTGAAATGAGCACAACAGCCAATAATAAAATCAGTCTTCTCTTCATCGCGCTAAAGATAACAGTAAATAAATTTGTTGCCTGCTAATCAAAATAACCGCTGTTCTAATTTTATGATTATTAAAAGAGAATAAGGTGAGCAACCATAGTAAATTAAAAAACGTTTTTAAAGTCTGATTGTTTCGCCGGATACCTATTGTACGCAGGTTTCTTAAAGATATATTAGGCGTTTCGGCTGTTTATCGCGTGCAACATTCAATAAAAAAGGCACCTGAAACAAGTGCCTTTTTTAACTATTAATGTATAATTATTTAATCTCAACCGCATCGTGTAAATCGGGGTCAACCAAAATTCTTCCGCAGTTTTCGCAAACAATTAATTTCTTATGCTGCTTAATTTCGCTTTGTTTTTGCGGAGGGATCGCATTAAAACAACCACCGCAACTGTCTCTTAAAACCGGTACCACAGACAGGCCATTTCTATAGTTGTTTCTGATTCGGTCGTAAGAAAACAGCAATCTTTCATCTAAGGCTTTTCTTGCGTCGTCGCTATTAGCCTTAAAGTGCTTTTCTTCTTTTTCAGTATCGGTTATAATTTTTTCAAGTTCACCTTTCTTGTTGGTTAATACACCTTCTTTATTGGCAATTTGCTTTTTTGCACCTTCCAATACCTTTGCCTTTTCTGCAATTTCCTCGTTAGCGTCTTTAATATGTTTTTCAGCAAGTTTAACTTCCAGTGTTTGCATTTCCATCTCCTTATTGATGGCTTCAAACTCACGGTTGTTTTTTACGTTCTCACTCTGTTTTTCATATTTCTTTATAAGTGCATCTGCGTCTTTAATTATATCCTTCTTCTTTTCAATAAACTCAGAAATGCCGTTTATTTCTTCTTCAATCCTGTTTTGGCGTGCATGTAAACCCGTTATTTCATCTTCAAGGTCACTAACCTCAATGGGCAATTCGCCCTTTAAAATTTGAATTTCATCTAATTTGGAGTCGGTCTTTTGCAGCCTGATTAATGCGGACAATTTTTCTTCAACAGAAAAGTCTTTTACGCTAGCCATATTTGTATTTAAAATTTGAAAGATTTTACCTGGAAACCAGCCTGGGAAAAAGGATCGCGTGGAAGAGTTTCTTCAGCAGTCATACATAGAAACTATTTTAAACCTTCACTTTGCTGCGCTTCTTCCTCCTCCACTTAGCTCAATATACCAGCCAAATTATATAAAGTACCGCACCGGGTTGGTTTGCACCTTACTTTTTTGGACGGCAAAGGTAGGGAATTTTGATACCAAAACATCAAGCAGTAAATCGATGGTAAATTGCTCACTTTCCCAATGGCCTATGTCGGCTATGACCAATTTATCTTCAGCGTCAAAAAATTCGTGGTATTTCACATCCCCCGTAATAAAAATTTCGGCTTTTGCCGAAATGGCTTTTTTAATTAAAAAACTGCCGGCGCCTCCACAAAATGCAACTGTTTTTACTTTCTTGCCTGTCAGCGGTGTGTGGCGAACCACTTTTAGGCCAAACTTTTCTTTTAAAATATTTAACATTTCGGTCTCGCTTACAGCAGCGGGTAATTCTCCGATCAATCCGCTGCCAATATTATTTTGGCTATTGTCCAATGCAATTATATCATAGGCAACCTCTTCGTAAGGGTGCGCAGCTATCATTGCCTTTATTACAGATTGCTGTAGATGTGCGGGAAAAATAACTTCCGTTCTGTTTTCGCTTTCGTGGTGCCGTTTACCAATGCCGCCCACATAAGGGTTTGTTCCATCACCAGCTTTAAAAGTGCCGGTACCGCCCGATGTAAAGCTGCATTCGCTGTATTGACTAATTTGGCCCGCCCCGGCAGCAAATAAGGCGTCTTTTACTTTTTCGGTAGCTGCTTCGGGAATGAATACCACCAATTTTTTTAATAAATTTTGCTTATTTACCAGCACTGTTCTGTTTATTAATCCTAATTGATCGGCAATGCGGCAGTTAACACCTTCAATTATATTATCAAGATTTGTGTGAATGGCATAGATGGCTATGTCGTTCTTGATTGCCTTGATGATTGTTTTTTCGACATAGCCCTTTCCTGTAATCTTTTTTAATCCTGAAAAAATAATCGGATGATGTGCTACCACAAGGTTGCAGCCATTTTCTATGGCCTCGGCAATTACCGGCTCGGTGGCATCCAGGGTGCAAATAACCCCTGTACATTGCCAGTCGGAACTTCCGGTTAAAAGGCCTGCATTGTCATACGATTCCTGGTAGGTGGGGGGCGCTAATCTTTCAAGTACCTGTATAATGTCTGCTATCGTCATGTACTTACCGCAATTTCATTGAAAAATGGTTGTTTAAGTTGCACTTGTTCTGCCGGGATAAACTTTTAGCGCTTCCTCCAGGCAGTCCATCGCCGAATTTAGCGACTCGAGGTTTAGTACGTAGGCAAGTCTTACTTCGTTTTTTCCGAGGCCCGGTGTGCTATAAAAGCCAGAGGCGGGTGCCAGCATAACGGTGCTTCCATTTATTTGAAATTTCTCCAGTAACCATTGGCAAAAAATATCGCAGTCATCTATAGGCAACCGCGCCATTGCATAAAATGCACCACCGGGATTAGGACAAAATACCCCCCGCATGTTATTTAATCTTTTAACGATCAAATCTCGTCGACTTTTATATTCTGCTTTTGTTTTATTGAAATAGTCTGCCGGTAGATCTACTGCTGCTTCACCGGCTATCTGGGCAAAACTGGGCGGACTTAAACGGGCCTGTGCGAATTTCATAACCGCGGCAAGCACGGCTTTATTTTTTGTTACCAATGCTCCAATTCTTCCTCCGCAGGCGCTGTATCTCTTACTAATGGTATCCATCAATACAACATGTTCTTCGATGCCCGAAAGGTGCATGGCGCTGAATTGTTTTTCGCCATAGGTAAACTCACGGTATGCCTCGTCGGAAAACAGGTATAGATTGTGTTTGAGGACGAAGGCTTTCAATTGCTCCATTTCGCTTTCACTATAAGAATACCCGGTTGGGTTGTTTGGATTGCAAATAACCACCGCTTTGGTACGCGGTGTAATTACTTTCTCAAATTCTTCAATGGCGGGCAAGGCAAAACCATTATCTATGTATGAAGTGATTGGTATAACGGAAACACCTGCTTCGACCGCAAAACCATTATAATTTGCGTAAAAGGGTTCTGGTACAATTACTTCATCGCCTTCGTCGAGACATGCCATAAAACCAAACAAAATGGCTTCACTTCCGCCGGTTGTGACTATTATTTCGTGATAATCTACCTCGATACCAACAGAAGCGTAGTATTGCATTAATTTTTTTCGATAGCTTTCATTGCCAGCGCTGTGACTGTATTCAAGCACGGTAAAATGGCTGTTTCTCACCGCGTCTAAAATCATTTTCGGAGTTTCAATATCTGGTTGCCCGATATTTAAATGGTAAACATGCACCCCTTTTTTTCGGGCTGCTTCGGCAAATGGAACTAATTTTCGAATGGGAGAGGCGGGCATCTTCTTGCCGCGATTACTGATCGTTAACATCCGGCAAAGATATAACTATGACCATCCCTCCATCAGAAGACTAAAAAATATTATTTACTGTCTAATCTGCATAAAACCAGGGATTAGCCCCTTAAACGAAATCCGTATTATTATTAAGTTCATTCACAGGGATTTCAATTTTTGCAAATAAAATCAACCTGCAGGCCGGGTTCTAAAAATAAAAGAGCTGCTACCACAGGTAACAGCTCTTTATAAATATTAGCTAATTGCTTTAGCTCTTAACTGGTTTTTCCAATGAGTCTGAATTTACTACTTCTCCTTCTATTGTAAGTACAATTGGTTCGGTAACATTAGCAAGCTTAACAGTTACTCTCTTAGTAAAAGCACCCATGCTGGCTGCGTTGTAAGTAACTTTTAAAGTATTGGAAGCACCTTTGGCAATTACTCCTTTTGGATACTCTGGGGTGGTGCATCCGCATTCTGCGGTAGCGCTTTCAATCACCAATGGTTTTACACCAACGTTCTTAAAACTAAACTCATGCGTTACAGGTAAATTTTGTTTTATTTTTCCAAAGCTGAATTTTGTTTCTTTAAAATCCAATGTTTTGGTTTGGGAAAATACAGCCGATACGGTGATCAAAGCAACCAGCAAAAATGTTATTTTTTTCATATTGTATTCATTATTATTTAATCTGTAATAAAATCGATTTAAAAAAGCGTTGTAGGTTTATTTGCCGGCGGGTGCTTTCAATTTTTGCACTGCATCGTTAGCTGGTGCTGCCTGGTCGGGCACTTTAAAGCCGGTACCTTTAAATATAACCTGTTTGCTTAGGCCATTGCTAAAAAATATATCGGCATATTTTGTAAACGGTCCTTCTGTGTATCCATTAAATCCAAGTGTAACTTTAAATGATTCGCCCGGTGCATATGCTTTGCCCTGGTCGTATTTTGGAGTTGTACAGCCGCATCCAACTTTTACGTTTTCTATTTTTATTGAATCATGACTGATGTTCTTTATCAGCACATCATACTCAGCCGGCTTGCCGTAAGGAATTTTTCCGAAATCATGATTTGCTTCGCTAATTTCCAAAACTTTGGTTATATCTGCAACTTGAACTGAACCTGATGCAGCGGTACTGGCAGTTGTTTGGGCATTTACTAACGCAGCTATACATAAGCTGCTGAAAAGCAAAGTAAATTTTTTCATAAAAAGACGTCTTTTTTTTGGGAATGGTAAAGTTATTAAATGTTAAACGAAATTATTATGCCTAAATTGAATGTGCACTTTTTTTTATGATTTTGTTTAAAGGTGCAACAATAATGCCGGTTTATTTTGGCATTCTAAACGTTGTTTTTTTGTTTTTCGTATGCCGATTGGTTTAAAATATGTTAATAGGTCTTAAAATAATATTTTTGTCACATGGAAAATAATCTATCAGTGGTTCTTAACGATGAAGTGATGTCTTATGATGGGTTTCGCCAGGAGGTGTTGAATGATTTTCAGGTAGCTGTTGAAAGTCGCGAGACAAGTTTGCTGGCCAGGAGGGAAGTGCTGACCGGAAAGGCGAAGTTTGGAATTTTTGGTGATGGAAAAGAAATTGCCCAGATAGCAATGGCCAAGTTTTTTAAGCCGGGCGATTTTAGGGCGGGTTATTATCGCGATCAGACTTTTATGTTTGCCACTGGCTTATCTACCATCGAGCAGTTTTTTTCGCAGTTATATGCAGACCCCGATATCAATAACGATCCCTTTAGTGCCGGCCGTCAAATGAATTCGCATTTTGCAACCCGGTTTGTTGATGAGGAAGGTAATTGGTTAGACCTGGCGAACCGTAAAAATATATCAAGCGATATTGCCCCTACTGCCGGCCAAATGCCCAGGGCGGTGGGATTGGCTTTTGCTTCAAAAGTATTTAGAAACTGCCAGGGCGAACCCAGTTTTGAATCTTTAAGCAATAACGGCGAGGAGATCTGTTTTTGTACTATAGGAGATGCCAGCACCAGCGAAGGGCATTTTTGGGAGGCTATTAATGCCGCGGGTGTTTTACAGATTCCGCTGGCGGTTTTTGTATGGGACGATGGCTACGGCATTTCGGTTCCTAAAAAGTACCAAACCACTAAAGGATCTATCAGCACCGCCTTATCGGGAATGCAGAAAACAAAAATGAGCAATGGCATTAATATTTATAAAGTAAAGGGTTGGGATTATGCCGGTATGTGCGAAGTTTTTGAAGGCGCATTGGAAGAAATGCGGGAAACACATGTTCCTGCTATATTTCATGTAGAAGAAATAACCCAGCCACAGGGCCATTCTACGAGCGGCAGCCAGGAAAGATACAAACCCAGCGAAAGAATTGCCTGGGAAAAAGAATGGGACTGCATAAGGAAGTTGCGGGAATGGTTATTGGCAAATGGCTTAGCCAGCGACGATGAACTGAGTGATATTGAGAGTGCTGCGAAAGAGTTTACCCGAAAAAGCAGAATAATTGCGTGGGAAAAATATATCAGCCCCATTAGGGAGCAGGTAAAAACAATAGTTGAACTGGTTAAAAATGTAAAAACCGAAAGCGAGGAAGTTTACAAAAGCATTCAGAAATCCGCAGAGGAACTGGCCGACAGCCGCGAGCCAATGCGCAGAGACGTAATGAAAACACTTGCCCGTTTACTGCAATTGATACCGAATGCAAAAGAAATAAAAGAGTATTATAGTGAACTTAAGAAAGAGAATACTTCATTATATAACACTCATTTATATAATGAAGGAAAGAAGGCCGCTGTAAATGTGCCTCAGGTACAGCCATTGATTCCGCAAGAGGCTCCTTTGCTTAATGGTTATGAGGTATTAAACCGTTATTTTGATCAGTTGCTGGCAAACGACCCCAGGGTGTTTGCCTTTGGTGAAGATGTTGGTTATATAGGCGATGTAAACCAGGGCCTGGCAGGCATGAAGCAAAAGTATGGCTCCAGGCGGGTTTTCGATACAGGCATTCGCGAACTTACTATTATTGGCCAGGGTATTGGAATGGCGTTGCGCGGATTAAGACCCATAGCCGAAATTCAATACATAGATTACCTGTTATATGCACTACAGCCCCTGAGCGATGACGTAGCAACAACACATTATAGAACAAAGGCGCAACAAAGTTGTCCGCTGATTGTTCGTAGCCGGGGCCACCGGTTAGAGGGGATATGGCACAGCGGGTCCCCTATGGGTATGATCATAAACTCGCTAAGGGGTATGTATGTTTGTGTGCCCCGCAATATGGTGCAGGCCATAGGCATGTACAATACCTTATTGCAAGGCAACGATCCGGCTATCATTATTGAATGTTTAAACGGCTATCGCTTAAAAGAGAAGCTGCCATCTAATTTATTAAGCCTGACTGTGGCGCTGGGGGTACCCGAAGTTATTATAGAGGGTACAGATGTTACCATTGTATCGTATGGATCGGTATTGCGTGTTATAAAAGAAGCGGTTGAAATTCTTAAAAAACAAGGCGTAAGCTGCGAGGTGATAGATGTGCAGACTTTATTGCCGTTTGATATCAACCATTTGATTTTGGAATCATTAAAGAAAACCAACCGAATAGTATTTATAGATGAAGATGTGCCCGGCGGCGCTACCGGATTTATGATGACTAAAGTGATGGAAGATCAGGGCGGATTCCGCTGGCTGGATGTTTCGCCGAGAACAATTACGGGGCAGGAACACAGGCCGTCTTATGGCAGCGATGGCGATTATTTCAGTAAACCCAATACCGAAAATATAGTGGAGACCATACTGGAAATGATGGCAGAATAACAACACCCGTCTTTGTGGGTGTTAGAAAGAATTGCACCTGTATTTCCCAATGGTCTTAAACGGAAAAAGCATTTGTTTTTTAAACAAATGCTTTTTTTATGGTCTAAAAGTGTTTATAACGATTTTTAATTCAACCGCGAAATCGTAATTTGTATTATGCCTTGTCTCACTGTTTTCGGAATAAATTTATTAATAGACTCTTTAGCATGCCCGTGACTAATTCGTTTATTTCAACAAAATCTTTTTGCCGCTATTGACTGCCTGGTATATCGCGTCAATTAAAACAAGGTCCTTCAATCCTTCCTCGCCATCAACCGGAACTATTGGTTGCTTGCCTTGTAATATAATTGCCGCCATTTCATCCATCTGCACCGTTTGATGCGTGACGTGCGGAAAGTCTAATTCGCCCTTATTGGTTCGGCCTTTTATTGGGCCATATCCTGTTGATGGCTGCATTTCGGCATAGCCTTTTTCGGCATTTAAAAAAAAGCGGTCAAGATTGTTCATGCTATAGGTAGAAAGGCAGGATGCAACCGCGCCTGATGGAAATCCAAATTGAAACTGAATTGTTTCATCCACCCCTTCTTTAAATTTTACATGGTCGGTTTTGGTTTCCTGGGCGGTCACCCAAATAGGTTCTTCGCCGGTCATATACCGGGCGCCATTTATCGCGTAAATTCCAATGTCCATCATAGAGCCGCCGCCCGATAATTTTTTGTTTAAACGCCATTGAGTTGGATCCCCGATCTTAAAGCCGCACAATCCCTGGAAGAATAAGATCTTTCCGAACTCGCCTTCTTTGCGCATCCTCACTATTTCGAGTGTTTTGGGTTCAAAGTGCATACGGTAACCCACCAGCAACTTAACATTGGCCTTTTTGCAGGCATCGATCATTTCACGTCCTTCTTTGGCATTAATGGCCATAGGCTTTTCGCAAATCGCGTGCTTGCCTGTCCTGGCAACGCGTATCACTTCTTCCTTATGCAACGCATTTGGGGTAATAACATACACCGCATCTATGTCGGGGTTATTCTTTATTTCGTCAAAATTTTCGTAGTTGTAACAGTTTTTTTCGGGGATGTTATATTTGGTTTGCCATGCCTTTATTTTGGAGGGCGTACCACTGATAACGCCAGTCAGTTTGGCCATTTTGCTCGATTGCATGGCTTCTGCCACACGGGTGCCGTAGCTGCCCAAACCCATAATGGCCACCCTTAATACGGGACCATCATATATTTCATCAATGTTATGGCCTTTTGAAAAGGAAGTAGCAGGAATAAGATTTACCGCAATCAGCGATCCGGTAATTTTTTGTAAGAAGTCGCGTCTGGACGTCATGGCAAGTGTTTGTTGAATATTTATGGAAAATGATTATTGGGAAACAAATTAATTAAAAAACCTTCAACTATACTACAAAACAAAAATGCCGGCTTTTATACCGGCATTTTTTGAAGTTGGGGGTTTTATTATTTATTTATTATTGATCTGCAATTTGGTAAACCAATGGCCATCCGTGCTGGTTATTTCAAGCACATAGGTACCAGAGGCTATATTTAACGGCGTTTGAAATCTTATCAGGCCCCTGGAAGTAGAAACAACCTTTAACTCAACCCTTTTTCCATCGATCGTCATTAACGAAAGTTTAGTGGGTTTTTCTGTGGTTCTTATAAAAGTGGTAGAACCTGGCGTAGTTGGATTTGGATACACCGTAGGTCCGTTTGTGCGACAGATGAATTGCATAATCTCTAACTCATTGCTGTATGAAACGTTGTTGCAGCTTACACTCGTCATCTTCAGCCTCCACTTTATTACCTGGTCTGTAGATTTGTAATACGAATTGATCATCAGGTTGTTTAAACCCGTTCCTGTACCAATCCATGTACCGGAGTTGCCTGCATCATACTGCCATTCGAAAATGTTATCGGCATTGCAGGCCTGTATGGGGTAGGTTAAGGCTACCGGCGAAATGGGCAAACATGTTGAAACATTCGGCGCAGAGGAACTGATTTGAACGTTACATTGCTCCTTTACCAATACAGCGGCTACATTGGTGTAAACCACAGCGTTGCAGGTAGTACTCATTACCTTTAACCTATAATGCATACTCGCGGTTGCAGCACCTGGCTGGTACGATGGCGTAACCGCCCCATTAATATCACTCCACGGTCCGGAATTAGAAGATCCCATTTGCCATTGGTATGTAACGGTTCCATCAGTATAATGGCAATCGGTTATCAAGCCGATTGGTGATGGCGTGGTGTTTAAACATACCCTTTGTGTATCGGCGCCTATCACACCTGCTTCTATACCGGGATAAACCAATATCTCCACTGTATTTGATGTGCTGGTTCTGCCTAATCCATCGGTTACTATTCTGCGGTACGAAGTGGTATTGCTGATGACAGCGGGTGTATAAGTAGGGCCGCCAGCACCGGTTATTGGCATCCAGCCGCTACCATCATTCATTTGCCAGCTATAAACCAGGTTACAGCTGCCGCATGCATTGAGTGCACTCTTAATTGTACCGGGCGCTGTACCTGCACAGGTAATGAATGGCCCATCGATTAAACCAGCTAAAAGTGTGGTGTAAGGCGTGGCTTTTATCATCACCTCATTGGTATAACCCACCCTGGTTTTGCCGCTGCATTCGTCAATATATGCTCTTCTATAATAAGTGGTTTGGTTTAAGGCTGGTGGTGCATAATCTTTATCGGTAGCGCCTGCAATGTCAGCATATTGGCCTGTGCCGATACGTTGCTGCCATTGGTAGTGAGATCCAGTTCCCATGCCGCTTGCATCCTTCACGCTCTTAATAATGCCGGGTGCTGAACCTGCGCAAACATCCGCATTGCTCACTTCTATCTTACCCGGAACCAATGGGGCTGTGATCAATTGAATGGTATAAGTATCGGAGTAAGCAAAGCTGCCATAAGCATCCGTTGCTCTTCGGCGATATTGGGTGGTTTGTGATAACACACCGGGTTGATATTCCTCATTGGTTGCGCCGTTTATCGGGCTAAAGCTGTTGGTGCCGGTCCTGCTTTCCCAAACAAAGGTGTAAGGGCCTATTCCACCCGCTGGTGTGCTGCCGCTTGTTAAATTAGCTGGTTGCATATTGACAAACACACAGCTTGAACCAGCCAGTGTTCCACCCACCATTGGCGGATAATCGGGCACGAAAACTTCTATAATGTATGTTACTTTCTCGGCCATACAGTTCAGATCTCTTACAACACGGCGATAGTAGGCCGATTGGTTGGCTGCGGGCGATTGATATTCTGCACTTGTTGCGCCGGTAATTTTTGTGAATGGGCCTGCTGCTACATCTGCCTTTTCCCACCAGATAGAATATGTGCCGGTACCGCCTGAAGGCGCTGATACGGAAAGTAATTTCCTGGGTACGCGTCCTGGCAAAACCAGTTGAGTAGAGGGCGATATTTCACCGGCCAGTATGGCTGGTTTGGTATCAATGACCAGCTCGTTTGAAAAGGCAATTCTGCCATTTGGCCCGCAGAAGTCTTTAAATACTCTTCTGAAAGTACTGCGTTCTGTTAAAGGCTGCGGCTGGTAATCGCCCCTTGTGGCGCCAGGCAGATCAACCCAGTTTCCGTTTTCGGTTTTTACCTGCCACTGGTATCCACCCTTTTCTCCAAAATTGGTGGCGCTGCGCGAACTGATCAGTTGGCTGGGTGATGATCCCAGGCATGCTATATTAGCCCTGGTATAAATAGCGCCGGGGTCTAATGGAGTAGATATTACAGACAGCGTTGCTATATCTGAGTAAGCGATCGTACCTACGGCATCGGTCACCTTTTTTCTATAATCTGTAGTTTGTGATATGGGACCGGGAAATAATTTGTCGCCGCTTTCGCCGGGTATCAATGCCCAGTTGCCATTTACGGGTTTAGCCTCCCATTGTATAGTGTATGGTGGTACGCCCCCGGCCGGGTATATTTTTGTAGCGATAGGATAGGGGGTGTTTCCAATAAAAAGGCATGAGTTATTTGAATAAAGAATACCTGCATTCAATACCAAAGTATTAAGCACATTTACGAGGACCGGCTGGCCCGTAGCAGTAAAACTGCATAGATCAGAAATAACAATTCTTCTAAAAAAGGTGGTGATGTTAACATCAGTTGGTGTATAGCTTTCGCTGGTAGCTTCGATGATAGTAGTCCACGGGCCATTTATTGAAAGCGACCACTGCCATTTATAACTTAGGTTACCGCTGCCTGTTGCCGCAACCGCGGTGGTAAGCGCAACCGGTATTGCACCTGCATTAATTGATTGCATTGCGGGTTGTACATTGCCAGGTGTAGGCGCGTTGTAAGTAGTAAATGTTAACTCGTTGCTATAAACTTCGTTACCACAATAGTCGGTGACCGCCCGTCTAAAGGTGGTATTTATTGTTATATATCCGGCGTTGTAGTCCAATCCAACAGCCAGGGGTATATTTTGATAATTCCCATTTCCTTCTTTATACTGCCATTGATATTTTATTAGGCCGGCTTCATCGCCCGGTACAGAAGGCCCTTTCAAAAAGCCAACATAGGAATCGGGGCAGATGGGAGAGGATGGCCCCCCGCTAATGCTGCCCGGCATCAACTGTAATTGAATAACCCGCGTTATACTGGAGGTATCGAAACAAGTGCCATTGCCTACTACTACCCGGTAGGTACCTGGCAGACTGCTTTGATAACTTTGGTTTTCGGCACCTGTTATATCTTCAAACGAACCGCCAGACGCCATTTGTTGCTGCCATTGGTAAGTATTGGCTGAGCCAGACGGATTAGCCATTAATACAAACGGCGACGCGGCACACTTGTTAACGAGCGGGCCATTGCTGATGGTGGCATGTAAATTCGGGCATTGCGCCCTGGCAGTAAACGTTACCAGGCTAACGAGCAGCGTTAGCAATGCAATACTATACACCTTTGGTGTAAAAGTCGCTTTCATACTTTGTAGTTTTTAATAAATAGTTATGGTGTTACCCACAGGGCACGAATTAATGGCTTCTGAAAAGCCACTCAGCGATTTTGGTTAGAAGTATTGGAGGGAGAGATGCAATTTACCACGGTAACTAAATCATTTCCGGGAGTGCCCGATGTGATCTGGTTTAAAAAAATAGTATAGTTATATCTGTAATATACAGAGTCGGTTGCCTGCTAAAAGGTTGCTTTTCTTTTAAATATTCCACAGCTAATGGCAGCAGGATTTGAAATTGAATTGGTTGAAAAATATTTTATAGATGGGTTTACATGAAGTTGATTAAAAGATTACTTTTAATAAAACGTACGATGCTAAAGTCATTTTTCACTTCAATTTTAATAGGTTGTATTACTATGGTAACAGCGCAAAAAACAATTGGTAACCTGGTGTCGGCCGATCCTGCTTTTTTTGATTTAGTTGACAAGAATGCAGTTATTGAATTATTGGCCGATGGATTTTTATGGTCGGAGGGGCCGGTTTGGGTAAAAGATGGCGGTTATCTTTTATTTTCGGATGTAAAACAGAATACAATCTTTAAATGGCAGAAAGAAAAGGGGGTGACGCCGTTTCTGAAGCCTTCGGGTTACACTGGTACTGGAAATTACAGCGACGAACCGGGCAGCAATGGATTGATCATTAACCGGCAAGGCCAATTGGTTGCATGCGAGCATGGCGATCGCAGGGTTTCGGTTATGCCATTGAGTAATGGTGGAAAGGTTACGCTTACCGATAATTATAATGGCACCCGTTATAACAGCCCGAACGATGTTGTTCAAAAGTCGAATGGCGATTATTATTTTACCGACCCGGCTTATGGCTTGCCCACCCAAAAGACAACGAATAAGATGGGTGTTTATCGCCTTTCGGCCAATGGAAAGATAACTATGCTGGTAGACTCGTTAACCCCTAACGGCCTGGCCTTTTCGCCCGACGAAAAAGTATTGTACGTAGCCCAATCACTGATTGACAAAGCATTCATCATGCGCTATGCCGTAAAAAATGATGGAACACTGGCGGATGGCAAGTTATTTTTCGATGCAACTTACCTGGTGAAAAAGGGTTTGCCCGGTTTGCCCGATGGCCTGAAGGTGGATGTAAAGGGCAATCTTTTTGCCACCGGTCCGGGTGGTGTGTTGGTTATTTCTCCTTCAGGTAAATTATTGGGCCGTATCGACACAACTGATATGACCGCCAACTGTAACTGGGGCAATGATGGATCAGTATTATACATGACGGTTAACAATAAATTATGCCGCATACAGACAAAAACAAAAGGGGCAGGATTTTAAATACTGCTGAGCAAGTAAAAAACAAAAAAGACCATCTTTCGAATGGTCTTTTTAAAATGGGTTATGGTAAAATTTTTAATAACCGGCCTGGCCCTTCGGTAATGGCGTAGATATAACCATCGGGGCTTTGTTCAACATCTCTCACACGTCCAACCTTTTCCAGCAGTTTTTCTTCGTTTTTAAATGTGGTGCCATTTAATTGCACCCTTGCTATATAAGTGAATGACAATGCACCTACTAACAGGTCGCCTTTCCACGAAGGGTAGCGATCGCTCGTAACAAGCGTCATGCCGCAAGGCGCCATTGAAGGAACCCAATACCGAACCGGATCGGTAATGCCCGGCAACTGTTTATTGGGCGTAAGAATGGTTCCATTATAATTAATTCCATAAGATGCTATAGGCCAGCCATAATTTTTTCCAGCTTTTATCAGGTTTAGCTCATCGCCGCCTTTTGGCCCGTGCTCTACTGCCCATATGCGATCGTTGGCGGCATCGTACACCATACCCTGCGGGTTGCGGTGACCATAAGTATAAATGGATTTATTAGCGTATTTCTGGCCTGCAAAAGGATTATCTTTTGGAATTCGCCCATCGTCGTACAATCGATGAATTTTTCCATGATCGTTGTCTAGTTGCTGCACTTTTGGCTGCGTTCCTCTTTCGCCAACGCTTACAAACAGCATATTGTTTTTATCGAAAATTATGCGGCTGCCGAAATGAAAATTTGCCTTGATGTATGGCTTAGCGGTAAAAATTTCCTCCTGGCTAACCATTTCGTTGCCGTTTAATTTAAAACGCATAACAGCCGTAGTGGCGCCGCCCTCAACCGGTTTGGAATATGAGATGTAGATCCAGCCATTTTTGGCATAATCCGGGTGGGCCGTAATATCAAGCAACCCTCCCTGTCCTTCATTGAATACTTTCGGCACGCCTTTCAGCCGGATCCCCGAAAACTGGTCGTTCTGAAAAACCAATATTTCGCCAGCCCGTTCGGTAACCAGCATCCGGCCATCAGACAAAAAGGTTAATCCCCAGGGATTTTTGAAGCCAGAATAAAGCGTATCCGCTGAAAATTTCGAGAATTCTGCCATTGGCGGACGTCCGGCATTAGAAGTATCGCCTGGGGCCTGGCAGTTAATGGCTGAAGTGGCTACTAATACCATCAGCAATGTTAATAGGCCGGTTTTTTTCATGTTGTTGTAATTATTTTTTATTAAATTTTTTAACTGATCAACCCGCTAAATTGGATTGCAGCAAAAGTGAAAAGAAAGATCTAAAGTTACAATATCTCACCATGTAGCCGCAGCATTTTGATCGCGATTCCTTTTGTAAAGTCGTCTGCTCCATTTGCAACTGATTAAAACAAAAGATTGTTAATTAAAAAATTGTGCCTTTCTTTTAAATAAAAAACCTGTTGAAAATAAGTTTTAGTCAACAGGTTTCATCTAAAAATTAAGATTAGATAACCCAAATACCTATTTCAGGTTGTGATACACTTTTTGCACATCTTCATCCTGCTCCAGTTTATCTACCAGTTCCAATACCTCTTTGGCCTGTTCTTCGTCCAGGTCAACCGTGGTAGTGGGCAGGCGGGTGGTTTCGGCTGTCATCACTTCAATATTCTTATCTTCTAAAGCCTTTGTCATATTGCCAAATTCCTCAAATGGCGTACGAATAATAATGTTGCCTTCGCTGTCTTCGCCTATTTCTTCCAGCCCATGATCGATCAGCTCCAATTCCAGTTCATCCATATCCAGGCCTTCGTTTTTAATTTTAAATTCACCCATGTGGTTAAATAAAAAATTAACCGATCCGCTGTTACCTAAGCTGCCATCTCCTTTTCTAAAATGCATTCTAACGTTCGCAACCGTGCGGGTGGGATTATCTGTGGCTGTTTCTACCAAAACCGCTACGCCATGCGGGGCATATCCTTCATACACGATCTCGTCATAATTGATCATCTCTTTGCCCATGGCCCTTTTTATAGCAGCCTCCACGCGGTCTTTAGGCATGCCCACGCCTTTTGCATTCGAAAAGCAGCGGCGAAGTGCAGGGTTGGTTGCCGGGTCGGGGCCACTGTTTTTAACTGC
>JBBRCW010000022.1:0-33830 GCA_038204535.1 Chitinophagales bacterium
CCTCCACACAAATTCAGCCAGGTACTTTTCTTTAAAGTTGTAGTTCACCCTTCCAAAATAATTTAAACGGGCCTGTGTATAGGCAGAACCGCCATTAGAAAGAAATTGGTCTTGTGCACCAGCAAACATCTGATCCAAAATAGGAGAAATAAAATTTCGGCGATAGGCGTTGAAATTTTCTCCTTTGCCGGTAATTTTTTCTGCACCAATTAAAAATTTCACATTATGATTGGCACCGATTTTTGTCTCATAGTCCAATAAGCCATTAAGCAAAATGTTTTGATTGTCCTGGCTGCTTTGGCTAAGTGCCGGACTTGAAAATCCTTTTTGAGATCTTTTTAATACAGGGGTACCACCCGCATCACGTGCTACTCCGTCCCATGAATATAAAAACCATGGTGTTTGCCACAACTTGCGAAAGTTGAATGATTTATCCAACGCCACGTTGCCGGTAAGTGATAAGCCGGTTATAAAAGGGATCTTAATATGAATTTTTCCATTTGAGTTAAGTACGTACCGCTTGTCATGATCGTAACCGGTTGCTTTCGTACTTACAACAACAGGATTGTCACCATATTCAATGTCCGGACCTGGCAAACCATTAGGCCAGTAAGCAGTTTCGTTTGGCTTTCCCCTCATTACCATTCTGAAAATACTTCCTGCGGAGCGGGTAGGAAAGTTTCTGTCTTCGAGGCGGCCAGATACATCAAAAGAAAGGGTGATGTTCTTATTTACATTTGCATCAAGGTTCGACCTAAAATCATATTGGTTGTATTTAGTGCCACTGTTGTAATAAAAACCTTGCTGGGTTCTGCTCGACAAGGAAACAAAGTACCGTACGTTTTCACTTCCACCATTAACAGAAACGTTGGTATAATTCAATCCTGCCCATGGCTGCAAAACCTCATCAAACCAATTTGTATTTGGGTGAGTCCAGGGATCTGAACCATCAGTATACTTCCTGATGTCGTCTGCAGAGTATTTCGCCGTTCTTCCGGCGTATTCATTTATTTCATTAACCATGGTGGCGTAGGTTGCTGCATCGGCCATTTCAGGCAGCACGGTTGGCCTGCCATAACCCTGGTTAAAACTGGCGGTGATGGTTGGTTTACTTATCCTACCTCTTTTTGTGGTAATCAGTATTACGCCATTGGCAGCCTGTGCGCCATAGATTGCCGCCGATGCATCTTTCAAAACAGTAATACTTTCAATGGTGCTCGGGTCAATTCTATCCAAAGAACGACCAGGAATTCCGTCGACTACAATTAATGGGTTGTTGTTTCCGAGGGTATTTACTCCACGAATTCTTAGGATGGAGCCATCCGCCCCAGGCTCCCCACTGGGAGTAACTGTAACAAGACCAGGTAGTCGCCCACCTAAACTGTTGCTCACGTTCATGGCGGGTGATTTTAGTACTTCAGAACCTTTTACTGTACTGACTGCACCTGTAAGTGTCGCCTTTTTTTGCGTACCATAACCCACTACCACAACCTCATTCATTTGCTGTATTGCACCCACAAGGTTAATAGTGAGGTTTGACCGGTTATTAACCGGCATTTCCGTCAATTGAAAACCAATTGAAGTAAAAACCAGCGTACCGTTAGCAGGTGCAGCAATGGTAAACATACCGTTGCCATCAGTTTGAGTTGATACTTTGGAGCCTTTTAATGCTACCGTTACATTGGCTAAAGATGTATCGCCAGATACAACACGGCCGGAAATTTTTTGTGCTGATACCATTGCTGAAATGCCACTAAGCATTATAAAAAGTAAGCAACGATGAAGAATTTTTCTTTTGTTAAAAAGTAGAAAACGAATGGCACCGCACTTTTGCGGTAGAGATAATTTCATGGCAAGTTGTTTTAGTTTTGAAAAAGAATCGATAATAAGCGTAAATTATACATTTGTTAACACATGAAAAAAAATTATTAGGGCATGTTTATTCTTTTTCGATAAGAATGATAAAAAATTTGACAAGAAACCTCAAAGGCTGGCAATTTCTTAATAACAGATATGATCTGTTGAGAGAAACCTTCAATAATTACCTAAAAAAATAATCTTTGGAAAAAATATCTGCTGCTATGCGTATTGCTTACCTTTTTTTAGTTTTTCTGCTTTGTGCCTGCGGCCCACAACAAAAAGCAGCGCTGAACGATCCGATTTACAGAAGGGCAGTCAGTGTGCTGCATGACCAGGTTATGCACCAGGCTAAATGGGCCCTGGCGCAGGAACCCATAACGGTTACAGCCGCCACCAGTCCGCGAAGCGCGGGAGGTAAACACGACTTTTTTAGCGAAGGAGATTATTGGTGGCCCAACCCGGTAAGCATAGATAGCCCATACATTCAAAAGGATGGAATGACCAACCCGGCGAATTTTACGGATCACCGGCTGGCTATGGTAAAATTTAGCAGGATAGTGGGCGCATTGGCATCTGCATACCGGCTGACCGGCGATAAAAAGTATGTGCTGCATGCCATGAAACATTGCAATGCCTGGTTTGTAAATGAGGCTACATTAATGAACCCAAACCTTTTATATGCCCAGGCAATTAAAGGAAGGTTTACGGGCAGGGGCATTGGCATAATCGACACCATACAATTAATGGAGGTTGTACAAGGGCTAATGGCTATGCAAACAAGCCCTGACATGGACCAAACTAAATTGGCAGCCATTAAAAACTGGTTCAATCAATATATTAACTGGTTGACCACGCACAAGTACGGAAGGGATGAAATGAATGCTGAAAACAATCATGGCACCTGCTGGGTAATGCAGGTGGCTGTTTTTGCCCGGTTTGCCGGTAATACTGAAATGGTAAAGTTTTGCACCGACCGTTTTATAAGCGTTTTGCTGCCCGGCCAAATGGCCGCTGACGGCAGCTTTCCCCGCGAATTAAAAAGAACAAAGCCCTATGGCTATTCGATCTTTAATCTTGATGCAATGATAACCATTTGCCAGGTATTGTCAACAAAAGACGAAAACCTTTGGGCTTACGCCACATCCGATGGCAGATCCATTAAAAAGGGCATCGAATATTTGTATCCTTTTGTTGAAAATAAATTGGCCTGGCCGCTACCGCACGATGTAATGTATTGGCAGGAGTGGCCGGTGGCTCAGCCATTTTTAATATTTGGAGCAAACGCTTATAACAATACAGCCTGGTTCAATACCTGGCAGCGATTAGATCACGACCCGCAAACCGATGAAGTGATACGCAATTTGCCGGTTCGCAATCCGCTTATCTGGATGGATTGATGTTGGCTTTTTGAGCCTTACGCTTAAAAACTATTCAGGCCTGAGAACAGGCCTGAATCAAATCCCGCTAAACATAACATACCACTATTAATCCTTATTGAAATTAAACGAGCGGGAAATGTTGAAACCAAAATAGATATCTCCGTTATTCCATGAATCGAGTGTTTTAGCCAGGTATTGCGGATTATTCATCCCGACGGAATTGGTGAATACCAGTTGAAAAACATGACCTCCTGTTTCTATCTCCATACCTAACGAAAGCGAGTTAAACTGCTGATAAGACACCACCTGGCTGCCAGGCAATAAATTATATTCCGACAGCACACTAACCCGTTTGGTCAATTTCATTCTTGAACCTATCCCCAGAGCTAGCAGTGTGTTTTTATCGGTAGGCTGTGGTACCATATTAAAATGAATAATAGTTGGCGCCAGTTGAATTGATAACCTGCTTGAAATTTTTCGGGCCAATAATAACTGGGTTGCGTAGGCTGTTCTAAAAGCAGGCGTTAAAAATGGTTTATCGGCTTTGCGGGGCTCGGTCGTGTAAGTAAATTGTCCTGACAAAGAAACAGCCAAAGGGATCTTACCCGTCTCCTGGTTTAACATTTTTAGTTTAAAATTACCATCAAAGGTTTTTTGTAACGAACTTCTGCCAATGCCCACCGACAAGCAGTCGCCAATTCCATAATCAAGCGCCAGTCTTATTTCGGCATTATCAAGACCAAAGAAATTGTAACCGCCATCACTTAATTTTCCAAAACGATGCATGATGAGAAATTGCAGATTTTTTTTGCCGGGTTGTTCAACCGTTGGTGCATTTATTAGCTGGGTGGCCTTAAATATTCCTTTAACGCGATTAGCAATGGCAGGAGCATGTGAGGCGGCTGAGTCTTCCAGCATTGACAAAAGATTTGTATCCTGACCTTGAATGATACCCGGCAGAAATGCTGAAAGGGCCGTAAGAATTAAAAGTGGTTTGAACATATTATTTTGGATTACAGTTAACAGTAATAACAACATCTATTTCTTTTGCAATTTTATCTTTTACCAAACCAGGGATTGTAATATTGAAATCGCCCGGTATTAATTTTAACCGGCAGTTGCCGGTCAAATTGCCGCCGGTTACTTCAATTGTTGCCGGTGCATTTATTTGCTGCGTTACCCCATGCAGGGTTAGGTTGCCGCTTACCTGAACATCGTATTTGCCCTCTTTTTCAGCAACCACATTGCCGGTATAGCTTCCGCTAAAACTGGCTTTGGGGTATTTGTCGCTTTCAATATAGTTTTCGTTAAAGTGCTGCTGCATTAATTGTTTTCTAAATAAAAAGCCTTTAACCAGGCAGGTAAATGCCAGGTTTTTTTTGGCAATATCAATAATGGCATATACCTGGTTATTTTCGGCCTTTATATCTTCCAAAGGCGTTTTTGAAAAAAAGCCGATATAGCCATTACGTGTAAAATATGTTTGGGCATAGATGTGTCCGCCGCTGGCGAAAAGCATTAAAAGGATGAGTAATATTTTCATAATAGATATTTTGTTAATGGTCGTAATTAATTGTCAATCGCCCCCCGGCTGATCCAGCTTCTTATCTTATTAATGTTACAGTCAGAAAGCTTTGGATTGTTTCTTGGCATTGCAGGAAAGCCAGACGCATGGGTAATAACGTTGATTAATTTTCCATTACTCACCTGTCTCTTAAGGTTAGTATAGGAGTCAAGACTAATACCTCCGTTCATTTGTCCATTGCCGTGGCAACTGTAACAATTGCCTTGAATAATGGGTAATACATTGGTGGCATATTTCATATTTACTGTGTCGCAAACCGGGTTGCCGCCGGTATTATTTCCACTTTCAGTTGCTTCATTTGCTTTGGTGCAGGCAGCAAAGAGTAGACTGCATAAAACAAAGATGCCTATACACTGCTTCATAAATCTGTATGGTTTGGTTATTGTTTCAATACGGCATCTACCAGGTTAACATCCAGCAGAAAACCTATACACTTTCCTTTTATTTTAATATTCGTTCCCTTAGCGGGTAAACTTTTTGTTTTATCGGCTAGGTTAAGCTGACAATTTATTCCGCCCATTTCGTCGCCTGCCGACAGCAAAATGGAAGTTGATGAGTCGCTGTCTGTGATATTCTCAACTATACCGCCTACCAAAATTATTTTGCCTAAAAATTTCTCATTCGCCTCCTGTTCATTTTCTTTAAATGATGAATACAGTTCGCCTGCCGTAATGGTAAATGACGGTTCAGCATCTGCCAGGCTATTGCGCGGCTTGTTGTACCAATACATGCCGATTGCGACTAATGAAATTATAACTAATAACAAAAGTGCTAGTATGACTTTTCGTTTATTCATGCGCCTGATTTTGTGTTACCTGTTAGCGGGAAAAGCGGGTAAATATAAAATAGACCCCCGCGCTGCTAACGGGAAGATTACCTATCCCTATACCCTTCATGGGAATTTTATAATAAGGCACAATTTCAATTGCCGACGAATTTGCGATCATTCGCCTGTACCCGGCATTTATTGTTAGTATTGAAAACCAGTTTTGGGTTGAGTTTGCGTATGAATAGTCTTTATAATACGGCTGATTATATCGTTTATAGCTGATGTCGTATGCTTCGCTCTTCATTAAATATGATGACAAGCCAGCCGACGCAAACCAGGCGGAACGTTCGGTCGTGATAAAATTGTATTGAATTTGAACCGGAATTTCGAACATGCTGCAATTGCCTTCTACTGACAGCACTTTACTGTGCGAAGGCAGTTTCAGCTTAGACGTGTCAAGGTGTTTGCCATCAGCATAATAGTTTTTTTTATCCCATAAAATACCCGCCTGTACAGTGATTTTTTTGTTTAGTTTATACCCCGCCATCAAACCGATGCTATAACCCGCTTTGCTTGTCGGTTTGTTTTTTACAAGGCTAAAATCAGGACCCGCCACCAAGGAATAAGACCATCTTTTGCCGGCAGGTATCTTCACCAATTGTTTGCTTTCTTTTGCTTTGCCTTCAGCAGGTTTTTTTAAATCAGCCCTGGGTGTTATAATTTCTGGCTGATCGTCCGCTATTAGAATATTACTTAAACCATTCGTGTCGGCCAAAGTGACATTTTCATTTATTGTGCCTTGTTGCTCCATACTATTTAAATCTGGCTGCAAAATTTCGGCGGACAGCGCCCTGGTGACAGGCAAGTTGTCAACTGGCGAACTATTTCCGGTTTTATCATTGCCCGGGATTATGGGTTTAGGAGTAAACCTGTTGTCAACCAGCGAACTTTTTCCGGTTTTTTCGTTCTCATTTGATACGCTTGAATCTTTATCATTTGTGCTGGGTTCATCAACAGTTATGAATGTTTTAAGCGGTGTTTTTTTTGCCGTTTTTAAACTTCTTTCTGTCTTGTTATTGTTAAGTATGTTATGCAAACCTGCCTTCGATTTGTAATTTTTGCTTTTTGGCTGATATTTCCTGACGACCAAATTAGAAGGCGTTATACCCGTTGTGATTGTTTGGTTTGAACCCATGTCAATCGCGGAATTTTTTGGTTCTTTATTGCTTGGATGCTCCGGGGCTGTATCTGTATGTTTTGGGTTTAAAATCAAAAAATAATTTCCGATCACTATACCCAGCGGCAATAATAACAGCAGCCATAAAAACCTATAATTTTTTTTCTTTTCCGGAGGTTTGCTTCCTGCATCTTTTAGCTTACCAGAAATTACATCCCAATCACCACTATCTGTATTTAGTGTGTATTCATCGGCGGCCCGCCTGTATAACTCATCCATATCGTCCATCAGAGATTGCATATACCGCTTACTTGAACATCTTTAGTTATATACTTTTGTAATTGCAAACGTGCTTTCGAAAGATTTGATTTGGAGGTACCCACAGAAATGTTCAGGTATTTTGCAATTTCGGCATGCGAATAACCATCTATCACATATAGATTGAACGCGATCCTGTACGACGGTGATAATTTTTTTATCTGACAGATTAGCTCGTTATATAAGATCTTTTGGTCTGCGCCGTTACTACGATCCACTTTTTGCATATCTGCTTCGGTTAGCGCCCCAATTTCAGACATCATGTTATTTTTTCGCAAGGCATCTATTGCTGTATTGATCATTATTCTTTTTACCCATCCCATCCATATTTTTTCAATATGATCGTTTTCCGCGCATTCAAATTTTTTGCAGTTTCTAAAAATCTTTACAAATCCATCGTTCACCACGTCAACTGCTTTTTCGTATCTATAAACATATCGGAACACTGTTTTTAAAGCAAAGCCGTAATACTTTTCATAAAGCAGTTTTTGGCTTTTGGAATCATTTGCCAAACATTTTTCCAATATGTTTTGTAAGTCTTTCAACTATAATAGCGGTACAGGTTTCATGTATTAAATACGGAAATTCAAATAATGCGTTGCCTTGCTATATAAATAATTGTTTTCATGGGCAAAAGCAATTCAATAGAATTTTTACTCAAACATGTCAATGTCATATGCGGAATTAGCTATAAATGCACTTAAATTTTTGCAGATTAAGATGTGTAATACCTATGGTTTTTTGATAAAAGAACTTCTGATCATTTCTCCATTCTTCATTGTTAGGGTAAGCTCATAACGCCCTGCGTGCAGTTGCGAAATGTTTATGGATAGAGCGTTTAAAATTCCTTTGGTAGTTGTTTTTCCATCCGCTGATGTTATGGAGAATGCTGAACCCTGCAGCGAATTATTTGACTTAAGATAGATAACGCTGGCGGCTGGGTTTGGATATAATTGTAAGATCGAAATTTCGTTATACCTTATGGATGTAACGACAGTATGATGTCTTGATCCATCGAAATCGTGTTGCACCAATCTATAGTAATGAATTCCGGTTTTTAGCGGCTTGTGATAGAAGGAATAGGATTTTTTTGATGTGCTGTTATTATTTCCTTTTACAGAACCGATTGTTTCAAAACTTACCGCATCGTTGCTATGCTCAATGTCAAAATATTTATTGCTTATTTCGACAGCCGTTTCCCAAAAAAGAAGCACCTGTCCATTTTTATTGGTGGCTGAAAATTGCAAAAGATTTATAGGGACAGTACCTGGTGTATAGGTGATAGACAAGACCGGTTTATTGGCCGAATTGGTATGGTTAGCGGAGAAAATTCTTTTTATAGATGCGGAAGTCCCTTCGTTATTAGATTTAATGATCCAACCATAGTTTGAAGCAGGAGTGCTGATCCAGCTTTTGATATCATTGATCATTTGCGGGCCTGAGATTAAAACGGGTGTGGCTCCGCCAATGCCGCTGGCAATAGAAGCTACATCCGCGGATATTGTACTCTCGAAATCTCCGCCATTCGTGGTCCAGGAGGTTGCGGGAAAAATACGATTAGTCCAGGTTGCATCGCCGTTTGCAGCGGGAGCGCCGGATGCTTCATTTCCTGACGCGTCGGAACTGCCTTCGCCCCAGTTTGAAATTACTTTATGAAGCGTTATCCCGGTTGCCGCCGGGGCTGTTTTACTAATGGTGAGCGATAAGGTTGCCCCTGTTATAGTGGCACCCGCCGGGATTGTACTAACATCGAAATGAATTAAAGCCCTTTGAATGGAATTATCGTTGCTGCCGCTGTTTTTTCCAACAAAAAAATATTGACCAACGCCATTGCTATTGGTTATAAACGATGAATAAATAGTATTGTCCTTATCGGCAATAAGATTTACGGGGGATTGGGCATTACAAAAGGAATAAATAAAGAATACAGCCGCTGAAAGGTATATTTTTTTCATAATTAGTTTTTTAAATAGGTACGAACAGGCCGTGCTATGGTTGCCTAAGCGCTTGATTATTGAAAGTACTGATTTAATAATTACGGGATCATTTTTCCTATATAATGGCCGGCCCTTGACTGATTATCTTACGAAATGGCGCCTGCCTTATTTTTGCCAGATGGATTATTTTGATAAACTGCTGCATCTATTGAGGATTGAAAAGGAAGAGGACCGTCAATCATATAAACAACTAACGGAATCGATGCCGGTAAATGCCCGCCGCGAAAATGGCATGACCTGGTTTCCCATTGCAATTCGGGAAACAGAAATAGGCAAAGGCGATTACTTAACTATTGAGGTGGAACGCACCACGCATATTGATCTGCCACACCAGTTGCGCTTTGGTATGACGGCTGCGTTATTTAGTAACCACAACGCAAAGCAAGACCGGCTGGAGGGAACCATCACCCACCTTAGCGCTAACCGCATCAGGCTAAGTTTGCGGGTGGATGAATTACCCGACTGGACGCGCAATGGCAAATTGGGGATTGATGCCGTTTTTGACGAAAACAGCTACAGCGAAATGGAGCAGGCGCTAAAAGTTGCCAATGCCTTAATCGACAGCAAAGAAAAAAGCCCGCTTATTCGAATACTCACCGGCCAAAAACAGCCCACTTTCAATACAGTGCCTGGTAGCCCTATTTTACCGCACTTATTAAACGAAAGCCAGCAGGCAGCGGTGCAGCAGATACTTGCGGCAAATGAATTGGCTATTGTGCATGGCCCACCTGGTACCGGTAAAACCACCACTTTAGTACAAGCAATAAAGGCGCTGCAATTGCTTAACCAACAGCAAATACTGGTGGTGGCGCCCAGTAATGCCGCAGTTGATTTGTTAAGCGAAAAACTGGCCGACGAGGGTCTGAATGTAGTAAGAGTGGGAAACCCGGCTCGTGTAAACGATAAACAGTTGTCGTTAACGCTCGACTATAAAATAGATGGTCATCCGCAGTTTAAAGAAATTAAAAGGCTAAAAAAACAGGCCCGCGAATACCGTGATATGGCGCAGAAGTACAAACGCAGTTTTGGGCCGGCAGAACGCGAACAACGCAAGGCGCTTTTTAACGAGGCCCGAAACTTACGTGGCGAAGTGGAGCGGATTGAACAATATATTGCTGATGATGTGCTGGGTAAGGCGCAGGTAATAACAGCAACGCTTGTTGGATGCAACCACTATACCGTTCGACAGCGTAGATACTTCGCCGTGGTTATAGATGAAGCAGCACAGGCGCTTGAACCAGCCTGCTGGATTCCTATATTAAAGGCCGACAAAATTATAATGGCGGGCGATCATTTCCAATTGCCGCCAACCATAAAAAGCGCGGAGGCCGCAAGGGGAGGCTTAGGTATTACCTTGATGGAAAAGCTGGTGGCAATGAATCCTGCGGCTGTTACACTGCTGCAGGTACAATACCGAATGCATACACAGATCATGCAGTTTTCGGGCAAGGAGTTTTATGAAAGCCGGATAACAGCACATGCGTCGGTGGCGCAGCACTGCCTGTTACCTGGCGATGCGCCTTTGGTTTTTATAGACACGGCTGGTTGCGGCTTCGAAGAAAGGCAGGATGGCAGTGGAATGAGCAATTCCGAAGAAGCTAGTGCCCTTGTGAAGCACCTGGAAAGTTATGTGAAGCAATTATTACCCGTTTACGATGTGGGCGATTTTCCTTCTATAGGAATTATTTCGCCGTACCGGCACCAGGTAGAATGGTTAAAAGAGCAGGTGCCAAAAACTGGCGGGTTGGCGGAAGTGTTGCCATTTATCACCATAAATACCATCGACAGTTTTCAGGGGCAGGAGCGGGATATAATTTACATTAGCCTTACCCGCAGCAATAGCGACAGTATTATTGGGTTTTTAAGTGAGGTGCGCCGGATGAACGTGGCCATGACGCGGGCCCGAAAAAAGCTGGTGGTGATAGGCGACAGTGCCACCATCGCCCAATTTAAATTTTATGCCGATTTTATTGCCTTTGCCGAAAGCATAGGCGGTTACATGAGTGCATGGGAATTGGGTGAATGAGGAAAGCCTCACACCCCCTTCCCCTTCTCCTAAAGGAGCAGGGGCGGTGCGGAGTTTCAATGCCAGGCAGCCTCATCCCCCTTCCCCTTCTCCAAAAGAGAAGGGGCGGTGCGGAGGTTCAATGCCAGGCAGCCTCATCCCCCTTCCCCTTCTCCAAAAGAGAAGGGGCGGTGCGGAGGTTCAATGCCAGGCATTTTATCTTCCATTTCATTTCCGGAACACTACGTGCGAAGGACACCCGAACCGCAGCCCGTCATCCTGAGCTCGTCTCAGGATCTCCTGGAAAATTGTCAGTCGAAATTCAGGGGATGCCGAAATAAATTCGGCATGACGAACACCCGAACCGCAGCCCGTCATCCTGAGCTCGTCCCAGGATCTCCTGGATAATTGCCAGTCGAAATTCAGGGGATGCCGAAAAAAATTCGGCATGACGGCTCCGGTTGTAATGTCATCCCAACAAAGGAGGGATCCCTCTTCAAGCCGAGAATTCTTCAAAGTTCATTTGGAAAGACCTCATTGTAGGGCCCTTCCGTAAACTCTTGATTGTTGGCTTGATGTTGTCCAGGGGATGCCGAAATAAATTCGGCATGACGGCTTCGGGTTTACGGCTCTTCGTGACAGTTCATTTGGAAAGACGTCATTGTGTGCACGTTCTTCGAACTCTTGAATGTTGGCTGGATGTTGTCCAGGGGATGCCGAAATAAATTCGGCATGACGAACACCCGAACCGCAGCCCGTCATCCTGAGCTCGTCTCAGGATCTCCTGGATAATTGCCAGTCGAAATCCAGGGGATGCCGAAATAAATTCGGCATGACGGCTCTGGTTTACGGGTCTTGTTGTAATGTTATCCCCACAAAGGAAAGATATTCTCTTTAATCCGACACTTCTGTTTATTAAAACCACGTTTGCGGAACACTTTCCGGTTCCGGTTTTTCTTCTTCTTCAGCTGCGGGGATTTCCTCAGTTTCTTCCCCGTTGTCCGTTTCCGTTTCTATTTGCGTTTCTGCGTTTGCCGGTCGGGGTTTTGTTATAGCCCCTTTTATAATACTGTCTTTATCAATAATGGCCTCGCTGGCTATAATATTGCCATGCACTGCTGCATTCTTTGCGGCCTCCACTTTTCCTTCGCAATAAACATTGCCTTTAATGGTGCCTTTTATGGTCAGGTTTTCAGCATGCACATCTCCGGTAATCACACTTCCTTTTTCTACTATAAGATCAGCTGAAACCCTTACATTGCCCAGTATGCTGCCGGCTATGCTGCCGCTGGCATCCGCGTTCAAGTTTCCATCTATGGTTATATGTTTTGAGATATGGAAACCCCCGAAAAGAAAAAAAGGTATGGTCATAATAGTAAACTGGTTTTACTATGATTTTTCAAAAAATGAAACGGTAGTCGTAGAGTTACCAATATCGAGCCCAAGACTTCGTGCGGCATGATCATCTGAAACCCTCAGCGAATTATACAGGTATCCTACACTTACAACGATCTCCGGGTCGGGCATTACCTCTACAGGTATAAATCCCTGGAACTCCTCCCTTATGGCGTTTGTCAGTTCTACATATTTTGCACCACCCCCAAATAAATAAATTTTAGAACAGTGCTCCAGGTCGGTATCTGTAAAATATTGACGCATCAGGGGCGAAAGCACTTCCTTATAATACTGCCTGAGCAACGTCTTTTTTATTTCGCCAATATCGATTCTGCGGCGATTGGTAAAAATGGAGCCGTTTACAAATGCTTCATCCAGTTGGTGCTCATTTTTCATTTCCAGGTAGTGCCTGATGTTTAATTCGCGGGCCAGGTTGCCAATTACATAGCGCAAACCATGCGAACTAAAGCAGGTTCTATGTACCAGGCCATCGGTAGCGGCATATCCTCCTTCAACCGTTCCAAAACCAAAACTCAGCGCAATAAAATTCTCTTTTTCGGCCTGGGGAAGCATTTTCTTTACGCCAATAATACCACCCACTATTTCGGGTATTACATCAAAATTGTCAATATCGAGCGTATTCTTTTTAAGGCCACCTTTTAAATTAAAGGTGGTGGTGTCATATTCCATTAAAAAATGGCGACGGCCGAGGTACTGCTGGGCGGCACTTTTATAAACATTAAAGGTTGATAAGGGCAAACCAACGGTTACCACTGCGGGTTGCTGAATCTTATCAATAACATTTATCATGGCCGACTTGAACAAAATATCAAAGTCTTCTTCGTCAGGCGATGCGTTGACTACTCGCCCGGCATTGATGGCATTTTTCTTTGCCAGGTTACCGACTAAATACCAGGTTTCGTTTTTCTTAATTTTTAATCCATTTAAGAGATCCTTTGCCGAGTTTTCATTAATTCCAAATGCTGTTTCGTATACGCTGGGAAAAGTCAATACTTGATGATTCATATGATGGGTTTAGTTAACAGTCTTTTTTTTCAATGTCGCACTAATTTAAACAACATAAACCAAATCTTTCATTATGTATGTATTTTTAATTATTTAAGGCATGGTTGGTATGGGGTTGTTTAACCGGAATTTTTCAGCCAATATAATGGTTGTTTTGATTTTTTTATCGTTTAGCATTAAATCTATTCCGTGCAAAACGTTATCCTGCTGTTACATTGTCCAGATAGCTATATTTGCAACTTTCACTCCCAACTATGACCCAAAGGCCCTTTATATTATATGCAGACGACGATGCTGACGACCGCGAATTACTTCGGGAGTATATCAGCATGCAAACCAGTAATTACGAGATTATTGAGGCCTCCAATGGCAAAGAGGCTTTATTATCGCTGCAGACAACAGCCGGGGTGCGCAATCTGCCTTCATTAATTATTTTAGATTTGAACATGCCCATACTCTCGGGCCTGGAAACTTTGGCTATCCTTAAAGGCGAACCCGAAACTGAAAATGTTCCGGTAGTAATATTTACGACATCTTCTTCGCCGCACGACGAGGCTTTTTGCAAAAAACTCGGTGTCAGCATGATCACAAAGCCGCAATCGCTTGAGGGTATAAAAAAGGCGGTAACTCAGTTACTGGATATTATAAAAAGCGGGAGCAGTTAGGCAAGTACAGTTATTGCATGTTATGAGGGTAATTTAATAATTACCCAAATAGTTATTTTTTTTAATAGAATTTAATAATATTCAAGCCCAGTCCACAAACAATTTTTTGGCAGGAGGCGGACAAATGGGGAATCAGGTAAGAAATTTCCCTTGGCAAAACACGCCTTTAGGACCTGCTGAACAATGGCCTGCCAGCCTTAAAGCTTCTGTTAACCTTTTGCTCAATTCCAAATTTCCGATGTTTATATGGTGGGGCCCGCTACTGATCACTATTTATAACGATGCCTATAAGGTAATATTGGGCGACAAACATGCAAAGGCGTTGGGCAGTTCGGGGCCAAAAGTCTGGAGCGAAATCTGGGATGTTGTGGGACCGCTGGCAGACAGGGTTTTGCAGAAGGGGGAGGCTACCTGGTCCGAAGACCAGTTACTTTACATTAATCGCCTGGGATTTATAGAGGAAAGTTATTTTACTTTTTCGTACAGCCCGGTTTACGATGAATTTGGCAATATTGGAGGGGTGTTTTGCGCCTGTGCCGAGACCACCGATAAAGTATTGATCACCCGGAAAATAAACAAAAGTGAAGAAAACCTTGCCAATATAATTTTGCATTCTCCGGTAGCCATGTGTATTTTTCGCGGGTTAGATTTCATAATGGAAATTGGCAACGAAAAAATGTTCGAGCTTATGGGCAGGTCAAAGGAAATGCTGTTGAATAAGCCAATTTTTGACTCATTGCCAGAAGCAAGAAACCAGGGTTTTGAGGAACTGCTTGACCGGGTTTATCGAACAGGAGAAACCTATTCTGCCTATGGGCAACCTGCAACAATAATGCGGTACGGTGTAAGGGAAACCTTTTATCTGAATTTTGTTTATGAAGCCTTTCGCGAAGCCGATGAAAGTATTTCGGGCGTTATGGCAGTAGCCATAGATGTTACCCCGCAAGTATTGCATCAGCAAAAAATTGAAGAAAGTGCGCAGGAGGTGAGGTCTTTGATAGAAAGCGCCCCATTTCCTATTGGCGTATATACCGGCAAAGAAATGCGCATAAAACTGGCCAACCAATCAATTTTAGATGCCTGGGGAAAAGGCAATGATGTAATTGGAAAATTGTTTCGCGATGTGTTGCCCGAGCTGGAGGACCAGGCGATTTATCAGAAACTTGATCAGGTATATTTATCGGGGATTCCTTTTCACGCTAAAAATCAAAAGGTTGATTTATTAGTGGACGGAAATCTACGTTCGTTTTATTTTAACTACAGTTTTGTGCCGCTTTTCAATAAAGATGGAGAAGTCTATGGGGTAATGAATACGGCTGCCGAAGTAACCGACCTTACTGTGGCATTGCAAAAGTTTAAAGAAGCGGAGGAAAAAGCAAGGCTTGCCATAGAATCCGCCGCATTGGGAACATTCGAATTTGATTATACCTCAGGTGGACTGAAAGCTTCAGAAAGATTTGAAAAGGATTTGGGGGTGCAAAGAGGCAGCGGACCTCAAATAGTTATTGATATTATTCATCCCGATGACCTTGCAATTCGTGCATTAGCGCATGAACTGGCTTTTAAAACGGGTAATTTATTCTATGAAGTAAGAATTTATCATGACCAGGCAGAAATGAGATGGATACGGGTGAAAGCGAAAATTTTATTTAATGATGATGGGCAGCCAGGGCGAATTTTGGGAATTGTGCAGGATATTACTGAACAAAAGCTATTCGCAGAAGAACTGGGCAAACAGGTAAAAGAAAGAACAAGGGCCCTGCAGGATGCACAGGAAACCCTGTTTGAATCGTACCAATACCTGCAACATATTATTAATAAATTCGAGACGGCCCTTGCTTCGCTTGAACCTGTGTTTGAGGGTGATACGATCGTAGATTTTACTTTTAAGATGACCAACGATGGTTATGCGGCTTATTCGGGTATTCAGCCTTCTGAAATTTATGGTTTAAAAGTGAGCGAAGTTTTTCCGCATTACCAGGAAACGGATGCTTTTGCAAAATATGTAGAAACGTTTACTACCGGCAGAACTAATAAATGGGACCTTCATTATAACATTGACAATCTTGATGTTTACCTGACAGTTGCAGCCAGTAAGATGCACGATGAAGTTATCGTGCATCTTACAGATTTTACCAAACTAAAAAGCCTGCAATTAGACCTGATGAGAAATATTGAAGAGCTGAAGCGGTCCAATAAGAACCTCGAAGATTTTGCCTATGCTGCATCGCACGATTTAAAAGAACCAATCCGTAAAATTCATTTTTTCTCCGATAAACTTAAAAAAGAAATAGATGGTTCATTAAGTGCAGATCAACTGAACCTTTTTTCGAAAATGGAGAATGCCACTCATAGAATGGGCAGCCTGGTTGATGACCTGTTAACCTATTCGCAGGTGAATGTAAAGCCAAGGGCCTATGATCGTGTTGATTTAAATGAGCTTTTGAACATAGTACTTTCGGATCTTGATCTCGAGATTGAACAAAAATCGGCTGTTATTAATATTGATGAATTGCCGGTTATCAATGGGTATCCCCGCCAATTGCAGGCAGTTATTTCAAAATCTGCTGAGTAATTCCTTAAAATACCGAAGCCTTGAAAGGCCACTGGTCATCAATATATCTGCAAAGCAAGTTAAAGGGGGCGGAATTGACAGGATACTAACAGCCGACGAAAAATCTAATTCTTATATCCAGGTTTCCGTTTCAGACAATGGTATAGGTTTTAACCAGCAGGAGGCTTAAGTAATATTCCAGGTGTTTCAGCGATTGCATATCAATACCGAATACCGGGGAACCGGAGTTGGTTTGTCTATTGCACGAAAAGTGGCTGAAAACCACAATGCGTTTATTTGGGCAACAGGTCAGCCAGATGTTGGTGCCCGTTTTGAAATGGTTTTTCCGGCATAGTACCTACGAATTTTTGTTTCCGAAAAGAAGCCTTTCAAGAAGCAAAAGAAGTGACAACTTGATGACAGTTTTTAGCGCCTTAGCGCCTAAATATCTTTTACGTAAAGTAAGCCCCGGATTCGGTTGGCGCAGTACAAATAAATTGTTTTTACAACTTTAATTATTGTAACCCAGGTGCAGCGCACCAAAATATTTGTAGAACATCATCAGCGCATGTCTCATGAGGTGCAGCGCACCGCAATATTTGCATAAAATCACTCCGGGCAAATTGTTATTCGATATTTCGGTGCGCTGCACCTTAGATTGTACTGCAATTTTATAGTCTACAAATATTTGGGTGCGCTGCACCAAAAAGTAAATCGATTGTCAATTTGCCATAGCTGATTTTATTAAATTATCTTGTTGAAGAAGAAGGAACTGAAAATAAGGTAATAATGTATTATGAGGATATTGGAAGGGGGTTTGGTTGAATATATTTAAAAATCCATTAGTTGACGATATTGTAATAAACATTTTTTACAAGCCCACTTTTTTAACCATGTCCTTAAACCTGTCATCGTTACGGATTGCAGCAAATTTTGGATCGACTTTTAAACTGCACAACGATTCTTCATGCATTTCAATACTTTTTTCGAGCCAGTCAAAGGCTTTAGTTTTATTGCCCAGGGCGGTATATACCAGCGCCATTCCGCGGTAATCATTACTTCCTAATTCAGCCGGTTTTACATCTTTAATTAAATTTTCGGCCTCATCCTTTCTTCCTGCTGATGCATAAATATGAGCGAGACTAACAGTGGTTTTTATGTTTTTTCGCATGAATGTTCCCCATTTTTCATTGAATTCAATGGCTTTGTCAAATTGCTGTTTGCCAACATAACAAAGCGACAATAATCGATAAACAGGTACGAAGCCCGGATCAAGATCAAGGGTATTCAAAGCGATCTCTATGGCTTCATCATAATTGGTGTTATAGTATAAATGCATGCCCTTGTCTTTCAAAATACCTTGCGACACCGGATCCAGTTCTACAGCCATCGAAATTTCGTGATAGCCTTTTTCAAAATTTCCATTATAAAATAGCCATTCGGCATACCAATGACGGCCGGTGGCATAATTTGGATTTAGTGCAATGCCGGTCTTAAATTCTTTTTCTGAATTTTTCCAATCCCACTCAGAGAGCATTAAACTCATTGCATTTGAAATATGAGCTTCCGCCAATAATGGATCTATTTCTAAGGCGCGTGTTATGGCTGTTTTTTGTTTCTGGTAAAGATCTTTCCGGTTTACATTTGTAAATTCTCCTATTAATTTATAGCTATCGGCTATGCCGGTTAATGCAAGTGCATAATCCGGATCTTCCAGTAACGCCTTTTCAAAAAACCTTATGGCGGATTGCAATCCTTCCTTGCTTCTGCGTTTCCAATAATATCGTCCCTGTAAATAAAACTGGTACGCTTTGGTATTGTGGGTGTACAGTTTTTTTATTTGTTCAAGATCGTTTTCAAATAAAGTGATTTTTAATTTGCTGGCGATGGCTACTGCAATCTTATCCTGTATGGCAAAAATATCATCCAGGCTGCCATCAAATTTTTCTGACCAGAGATGAAATCCGTCTGCCACGTTTATGAGTTGTGCGGTTACCCGCAGCAGATTGCCTTGTTTGCGTACGCTGCCTTCTAACACATGGCTTACTCTCAATATTTTGCCTACTTCCCGTATATCTATTTTAGCTGATTTAAATTGCGATGAGGAAGTTCGGCCCGCTACTTTTAAATTTCTTATATGCGTAAGCGAGCTGATGATTTCTTCCGCCACTCCATCGCCAAAATAATCCTGATCGGGGTCGCTACTCATATTTACAAAGGGCAATACCGCTACGCTTTTTTCATAGGGCGTTCCATTATTTGTATTTGATGATGGCGGTTCATATTGCTGACCTGCGGCGGGTTGCACGTTGTCCTGCTCCTGTATATCATTGCCCTTTTCATCGCTCTGTTCAGGTCTTGAGGTAACTTCATAAATCCTTACTGGCTCCCTAACATTTTTAAGCGTGGCAACTTGAACAAATTTTGTTTGAATATTCTTTTTGTTGGCAACGTTATTATAAACCGGTTCCGAAATCCAGACACTACCTGCAGCGGTTATAGCCTGTATTCTGGCAGCAATGTTTACACCGTCTCCAAACACGTCGTCATTCTCAAACACAACATCACCCAGGTGTATGCCTATGCGAAGTCTGAGGCCGGGTATGTTTTTTACAGATTGTTGTATGGCGATGGCGCATTCAACTGCTTCTATCACTGTATTAAAACTTGCCAGAACGCCATCACCCATTTCTTTTATCCATTTACCGCCAAACGATTCGATAATGGGTTTTTGAACCTCGCGATTTATTTTTATCAATTCAAACGCTTTTTGCTCGTCATAACCCATTAAAGCAGTATAACCAACAATATCAGTAAACATTATGGCTGCAAGCTGGCGTACCTGTGGCATTTAACTTTTTTTACAAATTAAAGAATTAAAAAATAGCATCACACGTTTTTGTGAAACCAGGAAATGGTATTATTGAAGTTTGTAAAGGGATGGGTGATGTAAAACTAACATTTTCATTGAAAGACAACATTCGAAATTTTGTGACCTACCCATCTGCTAAAGTTTAACTGGATTGAATTAGGAATAATGGCCGACGTTTTTTTGAACCATCAGCCAATAACTTTCGTTAATTCTTTATGAAAAATTGTCTTTGTACTATATTCATCACACTTAGTTGCACGATAGCATTTACTCAGCAAAGTAACTTGAATGACTTTAATCTTGCCCGTCAAAAGATCAGCAAGACAAGTATGATTGTGCTTGGCGGCTGGTCTGCTGGCAATATTATTTATGGCAGCATAGCGGCGTCGCAAACAAGTGGTTCTGCCCGGTATTTTCATCAAATGAATGCTATTTGGAATGGTGTTACGCTGGGGCTTGCAACGGCAGGCCTGATCGCTAAAAAAGAAAAACAATTAAGCCTGGCTCAATCATTGGGAAAACAAGCCAACGCCGAAAAGATCTTTCTTTTTAATACCGGTTTAGATGCGGCATATATTGCGGGTGGTTTCTATCTGAAAGAAAGAGCAAAAAATCTTACAGAAAATGCAGAAAGGTCAAAAGGTTATGGCGAAAGCATTATACTGCAAGGCTCGGCTCTTTTAGTGTTTGATGCCATCTTATATGCCATCCATTCTTATCACGGCAGAGCGATCAATAAAATAGCTGAGAAAATAACGCTTTCATCTACCCCAGGCGGTATTGGCGTAATTTATCGGTTTTAATTGCCCCGGTGCCTGTAAAAAAATGGCCAGGCAAAAAAACCGGAATAAAAAAAACCATAGTACTTTGATACCATGGTTAGAAGTTGCAGCAAGCCCGTTAGTAATTATTTGTATTAATTAAACGGCAAAGATATTTTGCGAATCACTTACCTGTCTTGTTCATATGTTGGATAAGGCCCGGTATTACCTAAACCGCTGGATCCTTTAACATCAGTATAAGTGTGCGGCATAGAATGGCCGACAGGGCTGCGCCAAAGCGAAGCCGCCACCAAAGCGGAGGAATGTTTTTTCTTCTTTTTGGGTGCTTCCACTGCTTCTCCCGGGTCTGCTTTCACCAAATGTTCTTCATGGAATTCCTTTTCTACAACTCCCAGTAACACGTTGGTAACCTCAACGCAATTTCTGCAGATTTCGGCGCACACTTTACAATGTTCCATTCCCATAGCAGCGTGATGTTCGCATTCTTCGGCACAATCTGAACATGCCGTTGCTACCAGGTGGCAAATTATTAACGAATAGTCACTCTTCATGCCTATGAGTTCGGCGGCGGAACGGCAAATAACTGCGCATTCCTGGTTTAATTTGATACAATGGGAGAGTTCGAGCACATTTGATTCCTTCATACATGCCGTTGCGCAATCGTCGCAAGCCTGGGCGGTTTCAAGGCAGGCATTCACGCAGTTTTGATATTCTTGTTTTAACATAAGGGCAAATTTTTGTAAATTAAAATGATAATGAAAGTTTTATTGAATAAAATAATATGCTTTAAAATCTATTGATCTAAATATACAAAACATCTGACAGTTATCCAGCTTTGACAAATTTGATCAGGATTTTAGTTTTTCTTTATTCCTATCCTGAAATCTTAAGTCGTTTGTATCGTATCATTCCAAATGAGATCTAAGTCGCTATAAATTGTCAATACGTTATTTTTTCTGGCAATGTATAATTTCTGCCTTCATTAACTCTTTTTAAATATCCCATTAAAGGCTCAAAATAGGCAAGCATTGCATGGGCACTCAATTCTCCGCCGGTTGAGTTCTTAAGAACCTGTCGCCAGTTTTTGGTTGCGCCAATCTTCATGATATCTGCCAGCCATTTTCCTACCTCTTTATTTGCATAGTAGTTTGTTGCATGCGGATCCTGATGCAAAATATTGGTGGCTATATAATCGTGCATTTGAAAAAGCAAAACGAACGATAGTGCATAATCATAATATTGCGCCGCATCGTCGTTTATGTGTGTTTTGGTAGCCGCATCGCAATACTCCTCTCCGCGTGGTGCCGGGGGTACAATACCCTGGTACTTTTTTGCAAGCTGCCACCATCGCGCATTAAACTGGTTTTCCGGTAAACTATCCTGGTATAGATCATGTTCAAATTCGGTCATGGTGCCGGTTGCAAAGGGTATAAAAACTACGTAATTCAGTGCTTCCTGCAGCAGCTTTAAAGTGTCGTTGCTTTGCGCATTGGCAGGCAATAATCCCTTGCCCTGTAAAAATGGTTTTTGCATTGCCGCCATACCAATCATGCTGCCGATGGCCTCGTGAAAGGCCCTGTTGGCGCCTTCGCGTAAAATGGGCGGCACGCTGTCGTTGGTGTAGTTTATATAATAATAAATATGCCCTAATTCGTGGTGTACGGTTTCAAACCATTCGGTATTGGGTTCTACACTCATAAGGCTGCGAACATCGTGCTGCAGGTCCATGTGCCATGCGGAAGCATGATTGTTCTTTTTATAAGGTGCATTGGGTGGCAAAGGGTATAAGCTAGATTTTTGCCAGAACACATCGGGCAGCGCCGGGTAGCCGAGGCTCTTATAAAAACCCTCTCCATCCTTTACAATCCATTCGGCCGATTTTGGTTTTAAGATACTGTCCAGGTTTATCCCTTTCACTTCAACCAGGCTGCTCCAGTCCTGGCTCCATCGGTTGGGTGCCCAGTGGGCAGGCAAATAATCAGGAACGGCGGTCTGACCATATTTTTTAGCCAGTTCGTACCGGGCATAGGTGTGCAGTTCTCTGTATAAAGGGTACAGCTCGCGATTGATTTGTTTGCATAGGTCCATCATTTCCTGGCTGGTCATTCCATAATCGCTTACCTGGTAGGTAAAGTAATCGTTGTAACCCAACGACTGTACCACCTTATTACGCAGATTACGCAGGTTTACAAGCCCGGTTTTTAACACCTTGCCCACCTCTTTACTTTGCCGCCAGGCATCCAGCCGCTTGACCATATTGGTTTCGTTGCGTAAAATTTGATCAATGTCGTTGGTAGTTACAGGTTTTCCGTTAAGCTCGTAGTTAAAACCGTATAACAGTTCTGTTTGCCTGCTTTCGGCTGCGATCCTTTCTTTTACGGACTGTTCGGCGGTCTGCGTATAGTTGGCTGCCTTATATAAGGCAGCCTCCAGTTGTTTTATCTGAAGCTCCGTCAGGTCGCTTTTGTTTTGTAAAAAAAATTGAATGCGATTCACCATTTCCTTATTGCCTGCAAAACTGCTGAAAGCATCACCTGCTTTTTGCTCGGCAAGCGCGTTGGTGCTATCGCCGGTTACAATATGTATATTCGATTGCCATTGGGCCAAATCGTACAAAGTAGTTAACCGCACATATTCGTTGTTAAATGAGTCTAAAAACGATTGTGCATTTTTTTGCAGAGCTGGATCTCCGCTTTGCCTGTTGCACGAGGCCATAGCGATGATTGAAGCAATTATGAGCGTATAAGTTTTCATTTGGCGGTTAAAAAGAATAAGTGGAAAATAAAGGCGTATTAAACCTAATCACTTTAAAGTTTAAAATCAAAATAAATCTTTAATAATTGTTCAGGATGTTCATTAACGACTTCCGTTGCATAAAAACGCAATGGTTTTAGGTCGCAATATGTTTTTTATAAAGGGCAATACAAATTTGTTTGGAATGATACATGCCGCCTGGTATGGAAGAAATTTTTTTTATGCAGAAGGAATTCATTGCAGACAAAATGCATAAGCTAATTTCTGATATGTTTTTTTTCGGTTATTAATTGCATTTCAGCTCAGTTTCGGCCTTTCAATTTAATAATTGAAGTCGAAAATTATTTGACAGACCAGTTTTAAAGATTAAATTCAGAAATTAATCCGTTAACCAAAACTAAACATATGAGATCCCCGTACAAAAAAACGGCATTTTTTGCTGCATTACTCATTTCCCTAAGTGGACTTTCTCAAAGTATTAAAGGGACTGTCACCAACGATGGAAATCCATTTGAGGGTGCCAGTGTATCGGTAAAACCGTCAGGCAAAGGAGCCATTACATCCGCAGATGGAAAATATTCCATCAGTTTAACGCCTGGCACCTATTCTGTAATTTTTTCTGCCACTGGTTTCCAGGAAGCGATAAAAAGTATTACACTTGCCGCCGGAGAACAAAAAACGCTGGATATTGCGCTTACGGCAACTTTTTTAAAATTGGAAGACATTGTCATGACAGGATCCCGGGCCTTACCCCGGTCGTCGGCAAATACCCCTTTGCCGGTAGATAATTTTGATTATAAGACGTTAAAAACAACCGGTCAGCCGTCGTTCGATAAGGCGATGCAGTACCGGGTTCCTTCGTTTAACAGCGTAAACACACCGGTTAATGATGCAACCACCTTGTTAGACCCGTATGAAATCAGGAACCTTGGCCCCAGCCGTACTTTAATTCTTATTAATGGAAAACGTAAGAATTTAAGCTCCTTATTATATGTTCAGTTTTCGCCTGGCAGAGGCGAAACCGGGGCAGACCTTTCGGCTATACCCACCGATGCAATTAAAAGGGTTGAGATACTGCGCGATGGCGCCTCGGCCCAATATGGCTCGGACGCTATAGCGGGCGTTATGAACGTAATTTTAAAGGATAGGTATGAGTATAGTTCGCTGACCCTTAACAGTGGCGTTACACACAAGGGAGATGGCGCTACTTACGGACTTTCATACAACAGCGGTGCTAATTTTGCGCAAAAGGGTTTCATAAACTATACGGTGGATTTTAGCCAGCAAAACACTGCTGTACGGTCGGGCATCATAGATGTGCCTACCGAGATCGCCACTTTTGGCGACCCCTCTCAGCCGCTGACCAGCCCCACCAATAAGGCTATTGTAGATTATTTAAGAATTTATCCAAATGGTAACAACTTAAACGGAACCGGCGAAATTACCGCTGCCAAGTTCGAATTTAACCTGGGCGTGCCCATGGGCGAAAACGGAATGTTTTACAGTAACGCCGGATTGGTGGCAAAAAAAGCGCTGAGTAACGCCAACTACAGGGTGCCTTACTGGCGAAACGATTTCGGATTGCTGCATGCAGCAGGTACTACATATTTAGGATACCAGCCAACCTTTGAGGGCGACCTGTTGGATTACAATGGAACCGTAGGTTTTAAAAATGAAAAAAATGGCTGGAAACAGGATGTCAGTTTAACTTTTGGAGGCAACCAGCAGATTTATACGGTACAAAATACAGTGAATGCCTCATTGGGCACAGCCAGTCCAACTTCATTTAAACCCGGCGGTTTCAGGTTCACCAACATTATAGGCAACTACGATGTTTCTAAGTCGGTTACCAACAATTTTAGCGTGGGTTTTGGATCTGAGATAAGGCAGGAAACCTATGAGATTTATGCCGGAGACACAGCATCCTATTCAGGTGAAGGTGCCAACTCTTTTCCGGGAGTGCGCGCTGAAAACGCTACCACCAATAAGCGTTTTAACTTTGGAGCATATCTTGATGCCAGCTGGGATGTTACCAAAGCATTTTTAATTAACGGAACTGTAAGGGGTGAAAAATACAGCGATTTTGGCAGTGCTTTTGTATGGAAATTTTCGTCGCGGTATAAAATAAATGGCGACAAGGCAGTTATCCGGGCCTCGGCTTCCACCGGTTTCAGAGCGCCCACGCTGCACCAAATATATACCCAATCTACACAGTCGTCTTTTGTGGGCGGTACCATCGCCTTGTCGGGATTATTTAATAATCGCAGCAAACAGGCTTTCGCTTTGGGCATACCATTGCTCAGGCCCGAAAAGTCGAACAACTACACGGTTGGTTTTGGATTGAACCCGACCAAGAACCTGAGTTTTACGCTCGATTATTACGATATCATCATCAAAGACAGGATCGTGTATAGTTCTTCTATATCATCTTCAGATCCTAACAGTGCGCTGGGTGTTATACTGAGAAATGCCGGTGTTAAAACCATCCAGTTCTTTATCAACGGAATTAAAACAAAAACTGAAGGTTTAGACCTGGTGGCAAACTATAAGAATATTAATTTGGGTGATGCAAAACTGGGCATTAACCTGGCTGGTAATTACACACTAACCAATAAAATAGTAGGCAGCCCGAACGATCCTGCAGCCATTAAGGCTGGTGGTTCTACTATCCTTAGCACGCAGATCAGAAGCCTGTTAACCGAAAGCCGGCCTAGATATAAAGCGGTATTGGGTTTTGATTACCATCTTAATAAATTCAGCGCAAACCTGAATAATACACTGTTTGGCCCCACCCGGTTCCAGGATTTGGATAATGGCGGTTCTGATATGGAAAACATACGGCAGGAATTTACCCCCGCCGTTGTAACCGATCTTAACCTGGCCTATGATATAACGCCAAAGGTTAATTTCTCTATTACGGTAAATAATATGTTTAATGTATTACCAAAATGGGATTTGAAAGCATTGAATTCTGCCGGGCAGGCAGTACTGAATAATGCAGCAGCAAAAAACCTGCTCGAGGGGTTTCTGGCATTTAGCGGACGTTATCGCATTTTAGGATACAATGGAAACCAGTTTAGCCAGTTGGGTACTGTTTTCAATGCATCGCTGAATGTAAGGTTCTAACATTTTGAATTAAACCACATTGAATTATAAATGGATTGATCGTCGCGGTCAATCCATTTTGTTTATAATTTGATGCCTCAATTGATCATCCTCAAAAATCGATTTTTATGGCCATGTACGATAATGAAAATACGGTTGAAAAATCGTTCGATCTGCAATATATCTCGCCCCACCTAATACAGGCGCAATGGGCCGAGTTTGTTGAATTAAAAAAACGGATCACCCATTTGTATCGCAGGCAAGGCCGGCCGATTTCCATTTTGGATATTGGAATTGGAAATGGGCGCATACCCATGAGCCTTAGCGGAGTAAAAGAGATGTGGCAAATGGTAAGCCGGTACCATGGCACCGACAATGCCCAGGCATGTGTTGATATTACCAGAGAAAATGTGCGGAACCTGGAATTAAATGACAAGGTTTCGGTTACTCTATTGGATGCGCTGCTGTTAAATACCTGGCCCGAAAAATATGACATGGTTATCACCACCTGGTTTACCGCAGGCAATTTTTATCCGCCCGGTTTTGATTTCGCCAGCTATCCGGCTGCCGGTCAGCGGTTAGACCTTTCGGCAAATGAAACCTTTACCCAAATATTTAAGAATGCCTATAACCTGTTATTGCCTGGCGGCGAAGTAGTAATAGGCGCCTGTTACCTTGATAATGACAGCACGCGTCAAAAACAGGAAGAATCGTATCGCAAGATGGGTATGACGGTAATTACGACAGACGAAGATAGTTTTACCGCTACCCTCGAAGGTTTTTGGTCGCAGCGTTTTACCCGGCAAAAATTAGAAAGCTACCTGGATTTTGTTGATGGCAGCCAGGTGGAGATCGTGCCGCTGGATACCTATGATTATGCGATGCAGGTAACCATAAAAAAGCCGTGATAAGGGGGGAGGCAATAGGCAATAGGCAATAGGCAAAAGGCAGGAGGCAAAAGGCAGGAGGCAATTGGCAATAGGCAAAGGGCAATAGGCAGAAGGCAGAAGGCAATTGGCAATAGGCAAAAAGCAATTTAGGCAGAAGGCAGGAGTAAGAAGGCAGGAGGTGGAATGCGGAAAGCGAAAGGGCAATAGGCAAAGGGCAAAAGGCAAAAGGTGGAAAGCAGGAGGCAATAGGCAATAGGCAATTGGCAATAGGCAGAAGGCAATTGGCAATAGGCAAAAAGCAATTTAGGCAGAAGGCAGGAGTAAGAAGGCAGGAGGTGGAATGCGGAAAGCGAAAGGGCAATAGGCAAAGGGCAATAGGCGAAAAGGCAATAGGTAAAAAGCAATTTAGGCAGAAGGCAGGAGTAAGAAGGCAGTAGGTATCGGAAGATAGGGTGGAAGGCGGAAAGCAATAAGCAATAGGCAATAGGCAAAAGGAAATTTAGGCAGAAGGCAGGAGGTTAAAGGCGGAATGTGGAAGAAAAAATTGGCCACGAAGCGGCAGTAAAATGGTCTTACAAAAGTTGGAATAATATTCCAAAGTATGGCTTTAAAGGCCTGAAAGGCCGTAATATCCAAAGCCGTGGGTGAAGCCCAAGGACAAAAAACGGCAGATGATTATGAGCCGAAAGGGCGGCATAATATCGGAAGATAGGGTGTAAGGTTTAAGGCGGAAGGCAAAAAGGCAGTAAGGCAGAACGCAGAAGTAAAAATTAGCCACGTAGCGGCAGTAAAATGATCATGTTAAAGTTGAAACAATATTCCAAAGTATGGCTTTAAAAGCCTGAAAGGCTGTAATATCCAAAGCCGTGGGTGAAGCCCACGGACAAAAAAAAGCAGCTGATTATGAGCCCTGTAAGGGCGACATGATACTAGGCAGGAGGCAGGAGGCAGGAGGCAAAAGGCAAAAGGCAATAGGCAAAGGGCAAAGGGCAATAGGCAAATGGCAAAGGGCAAAAGGAAAAGGGCAATAGGCAAAGGACAAAAGGCAAAGGGTAAAGGGCAATAGGCAATAGGCAAAAGGCAAAGGTCAAAGGGCAAAGGGCAATAGGCAAAGGTCAAAGGGCAATAGGCAAAAGGCAAAAGGCAATAGGCAAAGGGCAAAAGAGGTAGGGCAGAACGCTTAAGACCAAGAATCCTACAGGTCGATTAACTATCTGGTTATGCGCCGAGCCGATGGCTCTCTTAATTATTGTGATTTCTATTTCCCCGGGTTGAAACCCGGGGCTACCACATGGGCCGAGCCGATGGCTCTCTTAAATAAATATATCTCCTACACCCCGGGTTGACCCCCCGGGTCAAGATCCGGGGCTACCACATCGATCGAGCCGGTGGCTCTGCAAAAACACGCTACCACTTTTGCGTGACGGTGTTTTACTGAACAATTAAAACTGATGAATTTATAAATGCGCCGAGCCCATGGCTCTCTTAATTATTTTGGTTTCTATTTCCCACGGATTAAAATCCGGGGCTACCACATAGATCGAGCCGATGGCTCTGCAAAACCCGCTTCCTCGTTTTCGTGAAGGTGTATTACTGAAAAATTAAAACCGATGAATCTATGAATGCACCGAGCCGATGGCTCTGCAAAAAACCACCACCTCCTTTGCGTGAGGGTGTTTTACTGAAAATTTAAAACCGATGAATTTATGAATGCGCCGAACCGATGGCTCTTTAAAAATATATCTCTTATACCCCTGGGTCAAGATCCGGAGCTACCATATGGATCGGGCCGATGGCCCCGCAAAATCCCACTACCTCTTTTGGGTGAAAGCTCTGATTATAAACTATCCAAACTGCCTGGTTAAATGCGGCGATTTATTAGTTTGTAATTTATGATAGCTGATATACGACACCAGCAAGACTGCCAACACTACCAACGGAAACAATACCGCCGGGCTAAAGCCATCTACTGCCCAGGTGCTAATCATTGCAAAAATAAAATCGAAGGTAAAGCCGGCGTAGGCCCATTCTTTAACGCGTTTAGGCACAGCAGGAATAATTAGAATAAGTGCGCCTATTACTTTGGAAATAGTGAGTGCAATGCCAAAGTAAGCCGGATAACCTAAATGCCTGATGCCTTCTTTCGCCATTTCTGTATGGCCGGTTAATGCGGGCATCACCCCCTGAAAAAGAAAGATCAATATGGTTGATACCCAGAATATAATTTTTGTTGTTTTCATTTTAATGATGTTTTTGTTTGGTTGCAGTGTAATAACCAATGATTGCCGAAAGGGTCGGACAGGGCGCCAAATAAAGCGCCCCAAAAAGTTTCTTCCAGCGGATGATCCGCCTTACCGCCTGCCGAAAGTTTTTGGTAATAACGCCTTGTTTCTTCCTCGCTGCAGCAATGCAACGCCAGCGATATGGCATTACCCCTCTGCAGCCCTGAGGGCGGGGCCATGTCTGACCCCAGTAAGACCATATTGCCATTGGTAAGCGTTGAATGAAGAATACAATCTTTCATTTTCTCCGGCATTTGGATATCCGACGGAGAATCGCCAATGGATTGGAAAATCAGCTCGCCGCCAAGGCATTCTTTGTAAAACGTCATAGCCTGGCGACAGTTGCCATTAAATGTTAGGTAGGTATTAATTTGCGGCAAATTGTAGGTTTATGCATTCTTCAATTGCTCTATGTCAAATTTTTTCATTTTCATAAAAGCCTGCATTACCCTGGGTGCTTTTTCGGGATCACTCATTAACTTTCCCAATAACGCCGGTACAATTTGCCACGACACACCGTAGGGATCTTTCAGCCAGCCACATTGACTTTCGCTGCCGCCTTTGGAAAGTTTATACCAATAATGATCAATCTCTTGCTGTGTCTGGCAATCGACCACCAACGATACGGCTTCGTTGAAAGTAAAGCCATGTGTGGCAGAGCTGTCCATAGCGGCAAAATGCTGGTCGCCTAAATGAAAGTTTGCATACTTGATGTTTCCTTCTGCATCGCTTTCCCCAGCGGTATATTTTGCCACCATGTTAATACCCGAGTTGTCAAAAATGGAGGCGTACAATTCCATAGCCTCAGCGGCCTTGCTTGCTACTTGTTCGGTAAACATGAGGGTGGAGGTTATTTTTTGTTCGCCGCCTGATAATTGACCCAGGCTCAATTGCCAGTTCACGCCAAATTTATCCTGCACCCAGCCATATTTTGTGCTCCAGTCATATTTATCCAGCGGCATTAATGCAGAGCCACCTTCCATCAATTTTTTCCAGGTGTCATCAATTTCGGATTCGGTTTCGCAGGCAACCGCGAATGAGATGGATGGGTTGATCTTAAAGTGCGGGCCGCCATTGAGCGCCATAAATTTTTGACCATGCAGTTCAAAATTTATGACCATGGGTGTATCGACCGTAATACGGGAATTTTTAAAAATGGAGCAGTATAGATTTGCGGCGGCTTTGCCTTCTCCATTAAACCATAAACAGGGGTGGATGTTGTTTGTCATGTTTAGTTTTTTATGCAGCCCCCTAAGTCCCCCGAAGGGGGAGTTGCAAGGAGCAGCGTGTCATTAATTTTTTGAAGTCGTCATGCCAGGATTGAATCGGCATCTCCTGGAGCCTCATTTCCTTCTCCTTCTTCTAATCCCGGGGAACGAGGGATCCCTGGTAATTTCGTTGGGGATTCCTTCCCGATCAAAATCGGGATCGGAATGACAAGCTCTGTGTCGCGAAGGACGAGGGATCTGTTGTTTTTACGTAAAGATTCCTCGTTCCTCGGAATGACAAACCGTGTCGGACAAACGGTGTGGTGACGGCTTTATCATTCAATTGGCCTCCACATATTTTTTAAAATTGTTTAGAATGGATTGCCACCCGCCGCGCTGCAATTCAATGGAATTTGTTTCTTCGGCGTCAAAGCTTTCGACCACTTTTGTGCTTTTGCCGTTGCCGGTAAAAATGACTGTTACCCTTCGCCCATCTCCCATAGTATAAGCAATCTTTTCATGAGGCGTTACTTCATCATAAATGCCTTCAAACTCAAAACCCATGCTGCCATCGCGGGCCTCCATACGGCTGGTAAACTTTCCACCTGTTTTCAGGTCATTTTTTGCCCATGGCGTGTGCCAGTCGTCGGAGGCGTTGTTCCAATTGGTAATGTGTTCGGGTAACGACCACAACTGCCAGACTTTTTCAACAGGAGCATTTATCCCGGTTTCTACAGTAATTTCTGTCTTTGTTTCTGCCAGCTCTTTAATTTTTTGCATGGCTTTAGGGAAATTCTCATTCATAAAATTGATGAACGAGGGTATCGCATCGGTTTCTACCGTTAACTCAGTTTCGCCGTTTGTTTCCTTTAAAAAATAGTTTTCCATTGCTCCGCTCCAGGAGTTCTCATCGGTGTTTATCGGTAGCCTTTGCTCGTTTTTGACATCTCCCAAATGCTTAAAAGACATATATTCTGCTGGTATTTTTCTTTCAATTACACTGTACATGCCGTTTCCTTTTCCATCGCTAAAAATAATTTCGCTGCCTTCTTCCCAGTTAGATTCGGCGCATGAGCCCTCGCTAAAAACACTGGTCCAGGCCGGATAAGTTTCACTCCCCCACAAAACGTCCCAAACCTTTTGTTTTGATGCATTTATGACCGTTTTAAAATGAAGTTTTTCTGTTTTGTTTTCTGTTTGCATAGTTTTCGTTTTTTTAATTATTGAATTAGACTGGATATTGTGGTGGTCAATTAGCAATAACCCTTACCATACATTGCACATCTTTGTCGCTTATATACCATTCAACACAAGCGCCATTCGGGTCAAGATTTGGCAGCGCAATCAGTTGTTGAAATGTACTGTCGATTGCTGGTATATCCTGAATATAATCGTGTATAATTACCGATCTATATTCCCCTTTTTTTATGACAAAGGTTTCAAGGCCTTTTTCTTTCGCTTCTCCATCTGATAATTGTTCTGCTGCGGCTTTGTAATGAATGCCGCCATTTTCATTTCCCTGCGAAATGCCAAAATACTTTCTATTGGTTGAAAATGGAATAAGTGAATGCAATTTTTGATGAGCTGCCAGTACGCCATCAGGAAAAGATGAAGCGGAAATATACATGGCCGTTATATCGTTATCGAGAATATATTTTTCCATTGCTGCAAGATTTTGATAAGACAAACATACAATGGTTTAATAAACCTGATAGCCGGTAAAAACGACATTTCAAGGGGTTGATTACGACAAAAATGAGGCTTACATTTGATTGATGAAAAATGTATCGATACTTATACCTGAAACAGCGGTGATAGAAGCCGTTGCTGATCCTCATTATATTTTTAAAGCCGTTAACCAGTTTTTAATGGCTTCATACAAAGCGCCATTATTTGACGTTCAGTTGGTGGCACTTACCAAAGAGGTTAAATTGGAAAACAGCCTGTATTCGGTACATGCTGAAAAACTGTTACAACACGTACAACAAACAGACCTGGTTATTATTCCCGCCATAAGCGGAGATATAAATAAGGCATTGGAGCTGAATAAGGATTACCTGCCCTGGATAGTTCAGCAATATAACAATGGCGCTGAAGTAGCTTCTTTGTGTATCGGTGCCTTTTTGCTGGCAGCAACCGGTTTGCTTGATGACAAAAAATGCTCCACCCATTGGAATTCTGCCAACCAGTTTAGGGATATGTTTCCGCAGGTTGAACTGGTAAACGGAAGTATTATTACTGAGGAGCAGGGCATTTATTCAAGCGGCGGTGCAAACTCTTACTGGAAGTTATTGCTGCACCTGGTAGAGAAGTACACCGACCGTAACACTGCCATACTTGCAGCTACATATTTTGCGATAGATATTGATAGAAACAGCCAGGCGGCCTTTATGATCTTTACAGGGCAAAAGAACCACGATGATGATGGTATTTTGCAATCGCAATTGTTTATTGAGCAAAATTACCAGGAAAGAATAACCATTGCCGAACTGGCCGACAGTGCAGCCATAGGAAGGCGGAGTTTTGAACGCCGGTTTAAACTTGCCACAAATAATTCGGTGCTCGAATACATACAGCGTGTAAAAATTGAGGCCGCCAAACGCAGCTTCGAAAGCAGTCTTAAAAATATTAACCAGGTAATGTTTGATGTGGGTTATACCGATACCAAAGCTTTTAGAACGGTCTTTAAAAAAGTGACCGGTCTAACACCCATAGAGTATCGGAATAAATATCATAAACAATAGCGGGCCATTTTTTTCAATAGCGGAAGTGGTGGTAAAAGTCCGGTCAATTTTGTTTTACCGGACCAGGGATAAAAGAGTGAATGGGATTTTTTTGAACCAAGCTGAACTACTGCTATGAAACTTACGTTGCGTCGCACTCTTCTACTTTTTTTTCATTATTTAGCAAACCAAAAAAGTCACTAATTTATCCCTTGCAAACTATAATTGATGGCCCGCCTTTTTACTTTAGAGACTGTGCCTGCCCCGCCGAATGGCGTGGGGTGCAAAATCTAATACCACATAGGCACATAGGGAAACATAGGTTTCACGTAGTTTAAAAATTAGCTAATAAGGTATAGGGAGGATAAAACAGGTTGTTTTCTACCAGGGTGTAAACCAAACGGAAAATATGCTTTTCTAAACCCGAAAAAAGTGACAACTTATTGACAGTTTTTAGAGCCTTAGCGCCTAAAAATCTTTTACG
>JBBRCW010000023.1:0-33681 GCA_038204535.1 Chitinophagales bacterium
GGTCTTCTTTTGGCAGTAAGTGTTCGCCTTTCTCAATGATCGTGACCTTGCTGCCAAACCGGCGAAACATCTGGCCAAATTCAAGGCCAATGTAGCCGCCGCCCGCAATCAGCAAATGATCGGGTATTTCGGTCAGATCAAGTAATGTGGTGGATGTTAAATAAGGAATATCTTTTAGACCCTCAATTGGTGGAATGAACGGAGCTTCGCCTGTGTTTATGAATATGAGTTCAGCTGAGAGTGTTTGTTCTTGTCCGTTTTCTAGCGTTACCGATAATTTTTTATTACCGGTAAACCGGGCGTTTCCAAAAATAAGCGAAAGATTTTCTGTTTTTTCCAGGCCTTTCCGCGATCCGCCCCTAAACATAGATACAATATCATTTTTACGGTCGATGATGGCTGGAAGGTCAACCAGTACTTCTCCCGTCCTGATACCCAGCTTTTCTGACGTCCTGGCAAGGTGAGCCAATCTTGCAGATGCCACCATTGCCTTAGTAGGGGTACAGCCATCGTTAATACAGGTGCCGCCTACCCACCTTTTTTCTATCAATGCGGTTTTTAAACCAGCTTTGGCTAGTTTTTTACTGAGTGGTGTACCTGCTTGTCCGGAACCTATAACAATCGCGTCAAATGTTTGCATAAGTAAAATTATGGTTCTATTCTGACCCCTTTCCAAAAGGCAATATGGTCCTTAATTTTTTCGGCGGCAGGTTTGGGGTCAGCATAATACCAGGCCGCGTCTTTGTTTTCTTTATTATTTACTTTCAGGCTAAAATATGATGCCATGCCTTTCCAGGGGCAGACAGATTGGGTGGCTGAAGGTTGAATAATCTCGCTTTTAACAGCCGAACGTGGAAAATAATGGTTGTTTTCTACCACTACGGTTTCGTTGCTTTCGGCAATAACTTCTCCGTTCCAGATTGCTTTCATAAATTATAATTTCTATTTTGATGAATTGTGTTTCTTAAAATCCTTAAAATCCGGGATTGATTTATCTAAATATTTAAACAACCTTATATCATGGAATGTTCGATGCTTTTTTGGGGAGCTGCCCATTTGCGTATTTTTAGTAAGAGGAGCTAAAGATGATGGAACGGATTGTTGCTGCACCGCAATATTTTTACAAAATCGCACATGGCAAATTGGTAAGGCTTTTTTATTCAATATTTCGGTGCGCTGCACCTTTTGATTGTACCGTAATTTTATTTGCTACAAATATTGGGGTGCTCTGCACCCAAAAGCAAATTCAATAATCCCCTCTTACCAAATCTGTACAAGCCAGCACCAAAAAGGATGAAAAAATAAAAGTTGATTTTTTTCTTTTAACTCTAATACACATATCCATTTTCTGTAAGAACGGGCAGTAGAAAATATCTTGCCAAAACATACAAAGATTTCAGGAATTAGGTAATGCTTATCCTATAAGCAAAATTAGCCCCCCGGTCCAGTTGGCGCAGTGTAACCAAATTATTGCCGAATCTTTAATCCTTGAAACCCAGGTGCAGCGCACCTTAAATATTTGTAGTACATCTTCAGAAATTATGTGGTGTACCGCAATTAATTCCAAAAAATCATACACGGCATATTGTTATGCTTTTTTAGTCAATATTTCGGTGCGCTGCACCTTTTGATTATACCGTAATATTTTTTGCTACAAATATTTGGGTGCGCTGCACCAAAAAGTAAATTCAAAATCCCATTGGGGAAGAATTAAATGTTTTGCCAAACAAAAAAGCGTTATGTTTCATCGAACGGGTGTTACTACCCGGGCACGATGCGGGCATTTATAGTCGGCATGCGGGCAGCAGCAGCTGCACCCTGTTTTATTGCCGGCCTCAATAATGCAATTACTTATTGGTTTATTCCCATTCTTTTTCAGCCTTAAGGTTTTCTTTGTAGGCTCTTTTGCTAACAACAATGCTCAATTGGTATAACAAGTAAAGCGGTACAAAAACCAATAACTGGCTTGTCCAGTCGGGGCTGGGAGTGATGACGGCAGCCACTACCAATATTACAAGTATGGCATATTTGCGCGTACTCTTTAATAAATCGGGAGTTATCAATCCGATTTTAGTAAGAGCATAGGATAAAACGGGCAATTCGAACGCAATGCCGCAGCCCAATATCAGGTTCAGCAGATTTTCGAGATAATCGTCAAGCGTTGGTTTGGCCTCCAGCAGGTGCGTGGTTCCAATGGTATAATTTGATAAAAAGTTGAAGGTAAAGGGGCCCAAAAGAAAATAACCAAAGGCAGCGCCAAGAAAAAAGAAGAACGACACCCAAAAAATAATACCACTGGCATATTTTACTTCTGAAGGTTTCAGGGCTGGTTTTACAAATTGCCAAAACTCCCAGAATATATAGGGAAATGCTGCAATAAAACCGCCCATAAAGGCAATGGTAATACTGCTCATAAACTGGCTGCTAAAAGCCGTTGTTTGCATTTTAATGGTTATGGGAGGCATACAGAACGAGTCGCCAAGGTGTAACCAATACCCCAAATTGCATAGGCCTTTGTAGGTTACAAAATCGTTTTGTAGCGGACCTGCAATTACCTGATCAAATATCCAGTCTATGTTAAGGAATAGCAGTATACCAATAATGATGACCGCTAAAAGCGACCGGGTGATATGCCACCTTAAAGCTTCCAGGTGGTCAACAAAAGTCATTTCCTCTTGTCCTTCTTTCGGAACTCTGTTTAGTAATCTTATAGCCATTTAATTTAATGCTTCGTGGGCGAAGAGCGGCAAAGTTAAAGGTAATAGGTGTAATTAAAATTACTACTGACTATCAATGTCATTAACCCTTGTTTAATTGGTATATATTGTTTAAATAGCAGTTAAGATTTTATCTGCAATTTATAATTATGCCTGGGGTGCCAGGTGTCCGGGCCCGCCAATTGCCAGCGCAGACTGCGCTTTTGCATGTTTTTACCAGAAATATGACTGTAAAAGCGAGAAAGCCACCGGATTTAAATCCGGTGGCTTTGCAATGTGCTTAAAAAATATTAAACCAATTTTATGATTCATCAGGTATTTTGATAAAACTCAAGCCGGGGTGCTAATTCATTGCCGAGCGCAACCGGCAGGTTGATATATACACTGGTGCCTTCGCCTTCAATAGGGCTTATTTTTAATTCGCCCTGGTTAAAATCTACTATTCGTTTTACCAGGTAAAGGCCAATGCCCAGACCTTGCTGTTCGAAACGTTTACGGTTAAATTGTTTAAAAGGCGCTATGTCGCCCAGGCTTTCCAGGTGAAAACCACGGCCAAAATCGTGTACTTCAATCAGGTATTCATCGTTTTTAAGTTTACCGGTTACAATTACTTTTTGTCCTTTTTTCGAAAACTTAAGGGCATTATCAACCAGCTCCAGTATCATGCGCTGCATGTATTCGGGGTTGATCCTTACATCGGCGGTTTCAAGATTTATGCTAAGGTCGTCAACGCGATTGTAAATTTCTTTAGCCATGGTATTCAGCTCAGCTTTCACTTTGCCCTGCCAGTTATTTTTCGATACACCATTAGAGAACATAGACAATAATTCGGGGTACACTTCGGCCCTTTTTATTTCTTCGTACAACATTAAGTTAGCCAGCGAATGATTTAAACGTAAGCCTGATTTCAAAATTGAAAATATCAGGTCTTGAATTTGTTTGTCAGAAAACGAATCCCTGGCATTGAGCAATAAATTCAGGCCACCTAAAATGCCGTGCAATGGCGTATTGAATTCGTGGTAATAAGTAGCAAAAACAGTTGTGTCCAGTTCGTGTTTTACCTTGGCATATTCACCGATCACTTTTTCCTGGCGTTTTAGCCTGCATTCAATAGCTCTTAATAACTCTTTACTGGTAAAGGGTTTGGTTACGTAATCGTCGGCGCCCAGCTCCATACCAAGCCTCAGATCGGTTTTGTCTATTCGGGCTGTTAAAAATATAAAAGGGGTATTTTGAACTATAGAGGTTTTTCTAATGTATTCCAGTACTTTGAAACCATCCATTTTAGGCATCATGACATCGCATAAAATTAAATGCGGCCTAAAATCAATTGCTTCCAGAACACCTTGCTTACCGTTTGGGGCGGTTCGTAAGGTGTATCCTTTTGCTTCCAGTAATTCCTGGATGTTTTCGCGGATGTTTAGTTCGTCTTCAATTACAAGAATGCGGATTTGATGGGTCATGCTTCAATAAATTTTGCTTAACGGGTAGTATAACGCTAACGGTAGTGCCTTTATTTAATTTGCTGGAAATAAATATTTTTCCATGGTGTTTTTCAACGAACTCTTTAACAATGGCCAGACCCAGGCCGGTACCTTCTATTTCGTCGGTGTTTGAAGCCCTGTAAAAAGCCTGAAAAAGGTTCTTTACATCTTCGGCCGGAATGCCAATTCCGTAGTCGGTAACTGATATTTTTATTTGCGATTTTATAAAGGCCAGTTCTATAATAAGGTTGCCCTTTTCTGAATATTTATAACCGTTGCTGATGATATTTTCAATGGCATGGCCTATGAGCTTTCTGTCAAAATCTACAGGGCAAGGGGTGCCTGTAACTGTAAGCACTACCTTACGGTCATCGGCATACCGGATGTTAAATTTATCTTCCAGAATTTTTTGAACAAATTCAATCAGGTTACCGGTATTGGGGTTAAAGGGGGTGCGTGCTGCGTTGGCCCTGCCCAGCAATAGTATATCGCTCATTAAAAATTCCAGCCGTTCCACTTCGCCTTGTATTTTATTAAACTGTTTTTGAAAACGCAGTTGCTTGTTATCAGGCAGGTCTTTCAGGTACATCTCCATTATTTCAACGCCAGATTGTATAACGGTAAGCGGGGTACGAAACTGGTGCGAAGCCGTTGAGACAAACATAGAACGCAGCTCGTTCAGTTCCCTTTCTTTGGCAAGCGATTGCTCCAGTTCGAGCAATAATTTTTCGCGTTCGGTAACATCGCGGCTGGCAGCCTGTATTGCAACAATCTGTTCATTTTTTATAATGGGCTGTACAACAACTTCAAGCGATTTTTCAACGCCGCTTTTTGTCAGTGCTTTATAAATGTAGGTGAGGGGTTCTTTGTCTTCAGCTATTTTTTGAATGCTTTTACTTACAATTGCCTTGTTGATCTCGTCTTTAGCCAGCATGCGGGCAGGGGTTTTACCAATGAGTTCTGCCGGTGAATAGCCCAATACCTGCTGACAACTGGGCGACACATAGGTAATTTTGCCAGCCAGATTATAAGTGGCAATTACATCGTTGCTGTTTTCGGATAAAAGCCGGTATTGTTCTTCGCTTGTTTTAAGGCGGTTTTCGGCATTTACCTGGTCAGTAACATCGCGGGTCGATGATATAATGGAGGTGGTCTCTCCTTTGGGATTGAGTACAGGTTTAGAGTAAGTTTCTACCCATTTATAACGGCCATTGCGGGCCTTTAAACGGTAGCGTAAATGGGTTTCTTTATTTTCGAGTACCAGCGGCTTCAGCAGGTTATCAAGTGTTTTAACCAGGTCATCAGGATGTACCAGGTCGAAACCGCCCATCCCTGTCATTTCTTCGGGTTCGTACCCCAAAATGTTTTTTACCGATGGCGACGCATAATTAAAGTTCCAGTCGGGGTCGTGTATAGAAATAAAGTCGCTGATGTTTTCAGAAATGAAACGGAATTTTCTTTCACTTTCTATAAATGAGCGTTCAATATTTTCTATATGGGTATAGTCAGTTTTAACAATGTATAATTTATCAGCATCCCCTTTTGAGTTCTTACCGACGGTAATTTTTTCAAGTAACATTTTTACCTCTCCGTTGGTGTCAGTTATCCTGTAAAAAAATTCGCCCTTTGTTTTAGAATCAACAATGCCTTTTAGTGTTTTTTCAACACCGGGCAGATCTTCAAGGTGAATAATGTCGCCCCAAATGAGGCCATGTTTGCAGAAACTGTCTTTTCTGCAGCTATACAGTGTTTCTACATTGTTACTAACGTATTCAAATTGTTGTGATGGCAGATCGTAAATAGCGTACACATCATCAATGTTATTAATGAGATGCGTAAGCTGTTGAGATATTCGGGAAATATTTTCTTCGTACTGAACCCTTTCGCTGATGTCTCTTAAAACACATAGCAGGTATTTAGAATTTTTAAAATAAAATATTGAAGTTGAGAACTCAAAAGTAATGACCTCGGTGTTGTTTTTATTGCTGATTGATATTTGCTGGTTGGCAACCTGTAACTGGCTTTTGATCGCAAGCTTCATCAATTCGTGAAATTTGTTGCGCTGGTCATCGCCCCACGTATGATACTTTTGACCAATCCATTCTTCAGGCTGATATCCCAAAATAGAAATGGCATCATTTACATTTTCGATCAGGTTGTTTTCCAGATCGATCGTTAGAATAATCTCCTTGCTATTATTTAATATGGTAGTCAGCTTGTCGTTGCTTTCTTTTAAAAGAAGATCGGCGGTGTACTTGTTATTAATATTTTCTATGCGTCCAAAAATGCCGCATACCTGGTCATTCTCATCTTTTACTCCCTTTGCTAATATCCTTACCCAGATCATTTCGCCATTTTTATGCATCATTTGCATCTGGCAATCAAAGGTTGATTGATTATTAGAAAGCAGGCTTCCGAAGTTTTCCCAATAACGCCTTATCTCTTCTTTAGGAAAATACTGGATCAGATTATTGTTCAAACAATCTTCGTTTGCGTACCCTAGTATTTTATACCAGGCGTTGGAAATAAAGGTGATGTTGCCTTTATTATCGAGATTAAAAATTACCTGCCCCAGGCTTTGAATAAGAAATTGGTATTGTTCTTTTTGTTTTTCGAGGGCAAAAGAAATATCTTTTTTATCCGAAATATCGGTTACTGTTCCGGCAATGGCAATAGCTGTTCCCTGCTCATTCAATATCAGCCGGTGGCGGCTATGTATCCAAACATATTGCCCGGTTTCCCTGGCAAGTATTCTTAAAACGTCTTCATCAACGGTCTTTTCGGATTGCTGGCAGAACATCGAAAATCTGGAGCGCGCTCTTTCCAAATCGTCGGGGTGTATATTGTTTAACAGCCAATGCACAAAAACGGCTACCCCTCCATTTGCTGCTGCCTGGTTTAAAAGGTACGAGTCGCCTGTAGTTTTTATGGTACTATTCGGCAGGTCTACCTCCCAAATAAACTCTTTTAAGCGTATTAATGTAGTATTAAAGTCCTCGTTCCTATCTTGTTTTTCTTTTTTCTGCCGGTTATTTTCAATAGCTACTCCAATTGCGGAAGCGAGTGACTTAAGATCGTGTTCGCTCCGGCGCCAGGTCCTCGGGCTTAAGGAGTCGCCAAATCCAATAAAACCCCAATATTTTTTATTTGAAAAAACGGGTATCATCAAAAGCGATTGCAGACCCGAAGCTTCCAGAAATTCAAATAAAGCCGGGGAAATTTCGTCGTTAATTGAAATTTTGAACGAATAATTTGCTTCAAGCTGCGATTTTATTTGAGGAAAGTTGCCGGTAGAAAAAACGATGTCGCGCAGATTTCTTAGGGGCGATGTATCCGGTTTGTTTTCGGCCGCGTAAATACTTGTAAACCGTTTGGCCGATTGATCTTCGGGCCGGGCCTGCGAAATGTAGCAACGGTCAATATCCAGCGATTCGGCCAGCCAGCCTACAATATGATTGAGTGCCTCGTTTAAATGCCTGTTAACTATAAGTTCTTTCAGACACCTTGCAATGGTATAGATTTCGCTATTAGAGGTAACTGTGGTCATAGCTTTCAGCTATAGTCAATAGCTTTGGCGGATTTAGATAAAAAATGAAATTTTCGGGCATGCCCGCGATGGCCAGGCACTACTTATCAGGTTATAACGTGTATTTGTAACTTTTATTATAGTGACAATTGCAATAGCAGGAGGCAACTTACAATAAGTGGAATTTCAGCGTAAGTTTGCGCGGAAAAAATAAAGGGGAGTGGTGTTTTGAAGAACGCTACCTAAGTAATTTAAGTTTAACCATTTCAATGCGGGTATCGCTTACATTCAATATTTCAAATTCGTAATCGTTAATAATTATTCTTTCTTTTTGTTGCGGGATGGCCTGGTATTCAGAAATGATGTAGCCAGAAAGGGTTTCCGATTCATCAACAGAAAAATCGAGATCATATTTTTCGTTTAGATAATCCAGTTCTAAACGGCCGCTAAAAATATATTCGTCTTCGGCAATTTGTTTTTCAACAAATTCTTCTACGTCGTATTCATCTTTTATTTCCCCGAAAATTTCCTCCAGAACGTCTTCCATGGTCACTATGCCTGCTGTTCCGCCAAATTCATCCACTACCCAGGCAATACTCTTTCTTTCTTTAGAAAACTTATTGATCAGATCGGTGGCGCTCATACTTTCTGGTACAGCAGGAATGGGCAACAATATGGAAGAAAGGGTTGCCGGATTTTTAAAGAGATCCAGTTGGTGAATATACCCCTGTATATTGTCTATATTTTCAGAAAAAACAACCAGTTTACTCAGTTTGGTCTCAATCATTTTCTGTTTTACCTCTTCAATTGAACTGCCGGCATCTATTCCTTCAATTTCGGTACGGGGTACCAGGCATTGCCTGATTTTTACGAGGGGTAAGGATAAGGCGTTTTCAAATAACTCAGTATTTAACTCCTGGTTGTCGTCATCCGGCGGCTTATTCTGCAGGAAAAAAAGTTCCATTTCTTTCTTTCCCATGGTTTCATTTTGTTCCGGCAGCCGCAGATTAAAAAAATATTTTAATATCCATTCAGACATTTTGACCAGAATATTCGAAGCCGGGTAAAACAACTTATAGAAGAAACGAACGACTGGTGCAAAGAAATTTAACAACACATCGCTTCTGCCCCTAAAAATGGCTTTTGGTATAAACTCCCCAAAAAGAATGATTACAAAGGAGGTAACAGTTATATCAATAAGCAACGAAACAAAGGGATTGAACAATACCGACTGCTGGTAAAACGAGTTCACGATCTTAGCAAACAATAATCCATACAATACAAAAAAGATATTTGCGCCTATTAAACAGGTTCCGATAAACTTAGTGGGGTTCTCAAAAAAATAGGAAAGAATGATTCCACCTGATTTGCCTTGCTTCTTTTTAAGCTCAACACTTAGCCGGTTTGCGGTAAAAAATGCAATTTCAATACCGGCGAAAAAACCCACGAACAGAATGCTTACCACTAACCAAATGATGTTATAATATACTGGCGCCATAAATCAAAAATACCTTAAAATAGTTAAACTTTTTTTTATGAAGATATTGCGGAAAGACAGTCGTTCATTTTATCGGCAAGTATTTTTACGTGTGGTTCGTGCAGAATAACCCGCCGGTTTTCGTGGTAACCTGGTATAACAAAACTTTCAATGTGGCCGGTTACAAAATCTTTCCAGCCTAAGGTGCGTTCTCTGTAAATATGAGACGAACGAAAGGTGAACATTTTACCGCCATACATTTTAGGCAGGTATTGAGATGCCATATCATAATTAGTATCATAATAAAACTGTCTGGCTAAAAATACAGGCAGGTTTTTTTTTCCTGACAGAAAATAATTGTACACCTTCAGCCTTAATTTGTATGACGTTTTAATATATAGACCGGTTAGTTTTCTATGTAATCTGTTAAAGGGGTATTTACATATTTGTAAAAAGGATAGCTTTCTAAGGTTGTCATAATGAAACATCATTTTCCCTTTCACGCCTTTTCCAAAATCTGCTGGCGCAGTTTGCCCGGCAGCAGGGGAGCTTTCTGGCTTATAGGTTGGCGAAATACCATTAATACTTGCCAGAAATTCTACCTCGTGCCCCATTCTTGATAATAGAGCTGTCATTTCAAAACAAATGATCGCGCCCAGGCAATAGCCTGCAAGTCTGTATGGCCCTTCCGGTTGAATTTTTAAAATTTCGGCTACATAATATTTACCCATTTCTTCAATGCTGGTCAGCGGTAGTCGTTTGCCATCAAGTCCGCGGGCGGCTACCCCATACACGGGCTGGTCATCACCCAAATAATGGGCAAGTTCTTTATAAAACAAAATATCGCCTGCGCCGGCATGAAGTAAAAACAATGGGGTTTGGCTTCCTGACGACCTGAAAGCAAAAACCGGAGTAAAGCCTTCGTTCGCCTTTTGATTATTTATTTCTGCGGCTAATTTTTCAATGGTTGGTGCATTGACCAAAGTGGTAATAGGAAGTTGAACCGAAAATTTTTTTCGTACCAGGTTAAATAATTTGGCTGCCTGTATAGAAGAACCTCCGATGGCAAAAAAATCATCTGTTATAGTTACTTTATGATTGTAAAATATTTTTTGCCATATTTTTAAAAGTAATTTTTCAGCACGATTGGTGGGATTTCTTGCAGAGGTGTCATTTTTGGCGAGGAGTTTAATTTCACCTAACACACTTTTATCAACCTTTCCATTGCCAGTAAGCGGCAATTGTTTTAAACCAATAAAATGGCCCGGAATCATATACGCCGGCAGTTTGGCTTGCAGATAATTTAAAATGAGATCTGAACAATAGGCTTCCTGGTCAGCCGTAATAAAAGTTAACTTCAGCGAATCATCCGGCCTGTTTACCGTATAACGATTTTGATTGTTGACTGCGGAATCGTTATTGTTTTTTTGAATCTTACTTTCATCGGGTACAAAATAGCAGGTTAATCTTTTATCTGCCCCCTGCCCGGTAGCCAAAACACAGCAGCCGCGAATTAAATCTATAGAATTAACGGTGTTCTCAATTTCTCCCAATTCAATACGATATCCTGCAATCTTCACCTGGTCATCTATCCTTCCCTTGTAGCCTAAATTACCGTCGGGAAGCCAGGTTCCAATATCGCCGGTTTTATACAGCCTTTCAAATTTTGAATTGTGTATTGGGTTCGTAATGAATTTTTCATTCGTTAATTCATTCCTGTTTAGATAGCCGCGTGCCAGACCTGACCCTCCAATATAAATTTCTCCTTCTTTTCCTGGTAATAGTTGTCCATTTTCTTCGGTTAATAAAAAAATGCCGGTTTCATCAATAGGCTGACCAATCGGGATTTCTTTTTTATACCTACGGATTTCTTTAAGATTAAAGCTAAAGGTTGTACACCCAACTGTCGCTTCGGTGGGGCCGTATTCATTAACAATTTGAAGTGGTACTTTTTTTTCAATAAAGTAATCAAAATGTCCCGGGTAAAGGGCTTCACCTCCAATTACCAGCGTTTTTGTTATCCATTCTCCATTATCTTTTATGGTCGGAATTAAAAAATCAAGATGCGCCGGAGTGATCTTAACAAAATCGTAGGGAGCATATTTCCAAAGATTGGGGTCATCGAAAACCTTTGTGTTTTCACCACTGCCAATCACAGTAAGCTTACCGGCAATCATTGGCATAAAGAGGGCGGTTATTGAAGCATCAAACGTATTGGAAAGATGAATAAAACTTCCGGCCGGGTTATCATCGGTATTAATGTACCGGGTTTTTGTATTTACCAGGTAGTTCATTAATGCGCCATGTTCAATTAAAACACCTTTTGGAAGACCGGTTGATCCCGAAGTATAAATAACATATGCCAGGTCGTTATAATGGGTTATTATTTTTGGATCACTTTCCGGTTGCCCGAATATGGTATGCCTCATTTCTCCATCAACCTGTATCAGTTGCGGTACGTTGCATTCCAGCAATATCTTGCTGGTGTCCACGCTGCAAACGGCTAAAGTAGCCTTAAGGTCATTTAACATGTAGGCCAGCCTATCCTTTGGGTGATCCGGATCGAGGGGAACATAGACGGCGCCGGCTTTGAGAATCCCCAGCATGGCTATCATCATGTCTATGCCGCGGTTAAGGCAAAGTGGTACAAATTGTTGCCTTTTTACTCCTGTTAATAAAAGATAATTGGCAAACTGGTTTGCCTTATTGTTTAATTGGCAGAAGGTTACAGTTTCATTACCATGCACCAGGCAAAGTTTATCTGGAATTTGACGGGCTATTTCTTCAATATGATGGGTTATAGATTTAAATGCAGCATGTAAATGAAAGCCTGTTGAAGTTTCTTTTTCAGCATAAAAATCACCCTCAAGCGCGGCCAGGCTTTTTAAATATCCTGGTTTATCCTGCACCCTTTTCTGGATTTTCAATAGAAAACGCCGCATTTTCGGGTTTAAAAAAGGGGATAACCGGTTGTTTAAATGCGTGTCGGGCGTAATCACTTTGCGTGGGAATTTTTTAATAATGCAATCCGGCTTTAAGATAGCAAATATGTATTAATGTGTTGCCTGGAACATGAACATTTTCAAGGCCATCATATTTGTAATTGTGGCAAGTTATGGGTGATCGATGCATTGTGGCTATAGTAGCATTTAATTTCTACCTGTACAACTTCACTATTATTGGTTCCTGGAGCAGTTACCTGTTCATTTTTTCGGAAAAACACTACCAGTCTTTTTAAAATAACGCGAAAACTGTGAATTTCTTTTTAAATTATTTAAGAACTTATTTAATTATTTAAAAACTATCGCATAACTTTAACTAAACTTGCTGCCTCTTGTTATGGGTAAAAACAGCGATTTAGGAAAAAGGAGAATTCTGAAGGAACTTTATTATGAGGAAGGGTTGTCATGTGCAGCTTTGGCCAGTAAAATTGGAAGAAGTTTCCCGGTCACACAAAAGCTCATTGAAGAATTGGTTACAAAAGAGGTACTGATTGAATCTGGTTTTGCGCCCTCTACGGGGGGCAGAAGGCCGCAGATCTATTCGTTACAAAATGATGTATCTTATTTGGTGGCTGTTGCAATGGATCAGTTTGTGACAAAGATTGCCATCATGGATATGCAAAACAATTTTGTTGGTCCTGTTTCGAAGATCGTGTTGCCGTTACAAAACAATCAAAAAGCCATATCGATTTTAACTGATGAATTAAACCGCGTAATTCAATTATCCGGCATTGATAAAAGCAAATTTTTGGGAGCAGGTATTGGAATGCCGGGATTGGTGAATGTACAAAAGGGTTTTAACTACTCGTACTTGCAGGAAGGAAGTAAGAGTCTGACCAAACAAATTTCAGAAAAGACAGGTATCCCTGTTGTTATATATAACGACTCCAGCGATATAGCTTTAGCAGAATTAAAGTTCGGTGCAGCAAAAAACGAAAAGAATGCTCTTGTTATTAATATTGGTTGGGGAATTGGATTAGGTTTGATTTTAAACGGCGAGCTATTCAGGGGCGAGGAAGGTTTTGCCGGTGAGTTTAGCCATATTCCTCTTTTCTTAAATGGCAAATTATGTACCTGCGGCAAAACCGGGTGTTTGCAAACGGAAGCTTCGCTTTCAGTAGTTCTGGAAAAGGCGGCAGAAGGGTTAAGGGCAGGAAGAGTTACCCACTTGGGTAATATTATGAATGAGGACCCTGAAATTGCTTGTGATGAATTGATTAACGCCGCTGTAGCCGGTGACCAATTTGCAGTCGAATTGTTTTCAGAAGCGGGCTTTAATATTGGTAAGGGGCTGGCAGTTCTTATCCATATTCTTAATCCGCGAAAAATTATTTTGAGTGGAAGAGGAGCATTAGCCGGGCGTATTTGGGAAGCGCCTATTCGGGATGCTTTAAATAAGCATTGTATTCCCAGGCTTTTTAAAAATACTGAATTAGAAGTCTCGAAAATTGGCCACAATGCTGAATTGATTGGCGCTGGTGCTTTGGTAATGGAATATTTGGGCCGCGTAAATGAGGTTAATAGTAAACAAACTGTTGTGCCGGTTTAAAGAATACAGAATTGACTTATTGCAGCTTACTTGTTTTTGATTTTTTATCCAATCTCCCTCGTAAAAAACCTCTCTAACCTACATAAGATTATTTATTTATTGATACTGGCAAATGCTGATATAATAAATGGAACTTTTAACCAATTCTAATACCTAAACTTTCAAACATGAGAAGGAAGATTCAGTCTTTTCTGGTTTTGTTGTGTCTCAGTTTCTGTTTCACAACATTGCTGGCCCAGTTAAAAACAGTAACGGGAGTTGTCAAGGACGATCAGGGTAACCCCTTGTCTGGCGCAACTATCAGGGATGCAACTACAAATAAATCGGTTTTTGCAGATGCCAATGGCAGATTTTCAATATCTGCAAGTACAGGCAATGCGCTGGTAATTAGCTTTGTTGGTTTTGATGACCAGCAGTTAAAAGTTGGTTCGGCCAGCAATTATACGGTAGATCTTAAATCAAGGAGCAGCACACTTGACAACGTAGTTGTTACCGCCCTGGGTATAACCAAGGAAGCACGTAAAATTGGTTATGCGGTTACCACGGTAAACGGCGACCAGCTTACAAAGGCACGTGAAGCAAACGTTGCTTTATCGCTTTCGGGGCAGGTGGCCGGCTTAAACGTACATGGAACCAGCGGCGGGGCCGGCGGTACAGCCCGTATTCTATTAAGAGGCATGCCTAGTATTAATTCGGGTGGCTCGCCACTTTTTGTCGTCAACGGAGTGCCAATAGATAACTCAAACCGGGGAAGTGCCGGTGAGTGGGGCGGTTCAGATAACGGAGATGGTATTCAAAACCTGAACCCAGACGACATTGCTTCTATGACTGTTTTAAAAGGCCAGGCTGCTTCTGCACTATATGGCGCCCGTGCCTCTAACGGGGTTATCATTATAACCACCAGAACAGGTCAAAAAGGATCGCCTACCATGGAATACAATAGCAACCTGGTAATTGATAAGGCGATCGATCTTTCTGACTTTCAATATGTTTATGGCCAGGGCCAGAACGGTAACAAACCTGCCACAACCAGCGAAGCTCAAAACACTATGCGGTTTGCCTGGGGCGGTAAATTAGATGGGTCATCGTTTACACAGTTTGATGGTAAACAATATGCCTATTCTCCTTACCAGGATAATATTGAGAATTTTTATCGCACGGCTCCGTCCTTTACCAATACAATTTCTGTAAGCGGCGGCGGAGAAAACAGTACTTACCGCCTGTCGATGTCTAACCTCAACAACCAATCTATTGTTCGTAACTCAGGGCTTGTTAGAAAAACCGTCAATTTTAGCATGACGCAAAACATTATTGAAAAACTATCTTTCGCCGTTACCGCCAATTACCTTGACCAAAGCGATAAGAACCGGCCTTTCTTAAGTGACGGACCCGGAAACCCCAACAATGGTTTTTTTCTTGCGCCAAACGTAAATCAGGATATTTTAAAGCCAGGTTTTGATGCTAATGGAAACGAAGTTGTTTTCAGCGACGATAACTATGTGACTAACCCATGGTTTGTGGTAAACAAGTGGGTAAACAACCTGGACAGAAAACGACTAATAACTTCCATTGCACCTAAATATAATTTTACGCCGTGGTTAAATTTAACCATGCGCCTGGGCTACGATAAAATTGACGACCGCAGTTTTGGTGTAACCCCCAGCGGTACCAATTATAGCATTAATGCACAAGGGCAATCAGGCAACATTAATGTAGGTACATCTCAAAGCAGCGAGCTAAACATGGATGCGATACTTAACGCGTCGCATAAGATAACAAAGGATCTCACATTCGACGCAACGATAGGTGGCAACATCCGAAAAAACCGTTACGAGACTGTAAGTGTAAGCGGCGGCCCATTTGTAATTCCTGAACTTTACACTCCGGGTAATGTGGTTAATTTTGGCCGGGGTTACAATTTTAACAATAAGGAAGTTCACTCAGGATATTACTCGATCGATTTTAGTTATAAAAACTGGTTTACTTTAAATACTACTGGCAGGTACGATGCATTTTCCACACTGTATTATTCTGGCATTCCAAAAGACAAGCGTAATATATTTACGCCATCCGTTTCGGCGGGTTTTATTTTCTCGCAGTTAATGAATCCGTCAGCGCTTGATTTTGGAAAGCTTAGGTTGTCTTTTGCGCAAACGAGCGGCGAGCCCGGTAATCCTTATCAGACAGCTGTTTATTACGGCGTAGGAAATTCTATTAATGGCACACCAACAGGAAGCTTTAGTGGAACCCTTCCCAACCTGTTTCTAAAACCATTTACCGTTACTGAATTTGAAGTGGGCACCGAGTTAAAGTTCCTGAAGGGACGACTGGGGCTTGATGTAGCCTATTACACCCGCAAAACCAAAGACGAGATTATGAACGGAAGTCTTAGCTGGGCCACCGGTTACTCAAGTTATGTGGTGGCGAATGGGTCAGTCCAAAATTCGGGATTGGAAGTTTTACTGACTGGCAGACCGATTAGCACCGGCAAATTTGAATGGAATGCCAGTTTCAATGCTACGTCGGTTAAGAACGAAATTTTGGAAACAGATATTAGGGGTAATAATTTAGGGTTGGGTACGTATCGCCCCTTAAATGCCAACACTGCATTTGTTAAGGGTATGCCTGGCCCCCAGATTATGGCCAACGATTTTCAATACGACAGCAAGGGAAATAAAGTATTAGATGCAAGCGGTTTGCCACTTGCCGCCGGAAAACGCACTCCGCAGGGCAGCGTTTTACCCACTTTTTATGGTGGGTTTAAAAACGACTTTAGTTTCAGCCGTTTTCACTTGTCAGTGCTGGTAGATTATAACTACGGTAATATGGTGCTGTCTGCCACCAATTTTTATTCGGTGTACAGGGGCCTTAATCAGTCTACTTTGGTCGGTCGCGAAGGTGGTGTTACAGTAACAGGTGTAGATGCTAGTGGAGCTTCGGTTACAAAAACGGTTAGTGCCCAGGCTTATTACCAGCGTCTTGCGGCAATATCAAAATACAACGTGTTAGACGGAGATTTCATAAAACTGCGCCAGGTAACTTTCGGATATACCATTCCTGAAAAAGCATTTTCCGGGATTCCGGTAATTAAATCTATTCAGCTTTCATTAGTAGGCCGCAACCTTTTAATTCTAATGAAGAAAACGGATAATATTGATCCGGAGGCTGGTTTTAGTGCCAGTATCAACTATGCCGGTATTGAGGGTACCAGTTTGCCTTCAACCAGATCTTTTGGAATCAATGCTAACATTAAATTCAAATAATAGTATCATGAAGAAAATACTCATCATATGTGGTATAGCGGCCTCCGTGGTTTTTTCGGCCTGTACCAAAGACTTTGATTCAATAAACACGAATCCCACCCAGGCATCAGCTTCGCAGTTTAATGCAAACCTGCTATTGCCCACCGTTCAGGTTGGTTATTTTAACTCAATTGCCGGTTATAACGGCGCCATACTTTATCAAAGTATGTGGGCCCAGATATTTGCCGATGCAGAGTTTCCCAGCTATTATTCCAATGGCGACAAATATGTAAATGGAGGCAGTTATAATAATTACCTGGCAAGCATTTGGAACAACTCATACAACGCGGCAAGTAAGGCTAATGAGATACTCGAATTAACCAAGGGTATACCAGAAATGACCAACCTTAGGGGTATTGCATTGATCATGGAACTGATGAATTTAGAATTAATAACTGATGTTTATGGCGATGCTCCTTTTTCGCAGGCGTTGCTTGCAAAATCCAATGGTATAACCAGCCCGGCTTATGACAAACAGCAGGATATTTATAATTCGATGCTCAATAAGCTTGATTCTATTCTTCCCACGCTCGATCCAGCCAAACCAAAGCCAACAAACGATGCCACCATTTACAAAGGGGATGTAGCCAAATGGAAAAAATTTGGTTATTCGTTAATGCTTAGAATGGCTATGCGTTTAGCCAAGGCTGATTTAACCACGGCCAAAAAATATGCCGAGAAAGCCTACGCAGGCGGAACCTTTGCAAGTATCGACGATAATGCATACATAGTGCTGAATGAAGCAAATGGATTTTCCAATGGCAATGCGAGTGCATTAGGCGTAGTTCAAGACTATACACAAGTACGTTGGGGCAAAGTGCTAATTGATAATTTGAAGGCAGCTGGTGACCCCCGTTTGTCAGTGATAGCGGAAGTTCCTTTACCGGGTAAGGCCAATTCAAATAACAAAGCGCTGGCAGGTATTTCTACGCCTGCTGTACAGCAGGGTATGCCGAATGGTTTTGACCAAAATGGAGGAACAACTGATATTTCCAAAGCGCCCGGTTACCCCGGTGGTAATGGCACAGGTAACGATTTTAATCCAATTGGAGCCTATTCGCGACCCACAACCGCTTTGTATTTAAGCCGCAGTATGCCCGGTATCCTGCTGACTTATGCCGAAACAGAGCTTTTGCTGGCTGAGGCGGCAGTACGCGGCTGGAGCGTTGGGACAACTGCATCCGTTCATTATAAGAATGGCCTTGCAGCGGCTTTGCAGTCATATAGCATTTTAAATGCAGCAGCGGGCACTATTTCGGCAACCACTGCCAATGCTTACGCTACGGCAAACCCTTTAGATGTATCATCGACCACAAACTCGCTAATGCAGATAAATACCCAGTTTTGGATAACAACAGGTACTTTATTCAATTTTATTGAAGCCTGGAATAACTTGAGAAGATCGGGTTACCCTGTGCTAACTCCTGTAAACTACATTGGCAGTTTCAGTCCAAATGCAATTCCCCGAAGATTTATTTATCCTTTATCTGAAGCTTCTAATAACGGTGATGCCTATAAAGCAGTTTTAGGAAATTATACCAAAGGAGATGATTATATTTCGCGAATGTATTGGGATAAGTAATATTGATGGATGGTTTAGGGATGTTTAACATTAAAGGCAAGGCCATTATTGGTCTTGCCTTTTTTGTGATTTATTTCAGGGTAGCATGAGCAAAAACATTTTTCCCGTCGCGAAAAAGTAATAAATTACTGCTGCCAAAGCGCGATAGTTTTTTATCTCTGCCGGAGATAAATATTCCTGAAGTTTCGAATCAAAACAGAAATGACTTATATAAAATAATCAATGTTTAAAGTAATTCCACTTTTAAAAATTCAATCAATAAGGGATTTGTTTATTCAGGGTTCTGTTAAACATTGTCTTGCTTTATTAACACTGGTTTTGTTGTGTGGCGATTTATATGCCCAATCGCCCATGTTTCAGGTATTGTCCCCTAAAGTCACCAACATTAAGTTTAGCAATAACATTAATGAAACCGAGGATCTAAACGTGCTTGCCTATGAATATTTCTACAACGGCGGCGGGGTAGCGGTAGGCGATATTAATAATGACGGGCTTGAAGATGTTTTTCTAACCGCCAATATGAAGCCGAATAAGCTCTATCTCAATCTTGGCGGAATGAAGTTTAAAGATATAACCACCGAAGCCAGCAAGGACCTTGAAGGAAAAAAGGACGGCTGGAAAACAGGAGTTACAATGGCCGATGTAGATGGTGACGGACTGCTGGATATATATGTTTGCTATTCTGGTAAAGTAAGCGATGATACCAGGCGTAACCAGTTGTTTATTAACAAGGGAAATCTGAAATTTGAAGAACAGGCCAGGCAGTTTGGCCTTGATGATAAAAGCTACAGTACCCAGGCCGCTTTTTTTGATTTCGACAATGACGGCGATCTCGACATGTTTTTGCTGAACCATAGTGTAAAGAAGATCAGCAATCTTGAATTGGCTAAATTTAGGGCTGAGATTGACTCTTTAGCAGGAGATAAATTATATAGAAACGATGGGGGGCATTTTACTGATGTATCAGCCAAAGCAGGCTTGCATCAAAACCCGCTGACCTTTGGATTAGGCATTGCTGTAGCAGATATTAATAATGATGGCTGGCAGGATGTGTATGTTACGAACGATTATAATGAACCGGATTACCTGTACATTAGTAATCGCGACGGAACGTTTACGGATAAAACCCGGGAGACCTTAAGCCATCTTGCCCAGTTTTCCATGGGGGTTGAAATTGCAGATTACAACAACGACGGGCTTCCCGATATTTTTAATCTCGACATGCTGCCCGAAGATAACCGGCGACAAAAACTATTGCAATTGCAGGAAAACTATGAGTCTTTTCAGTTAATGATTGGCCAGGGTTTGCAAAAGCAATACATGCATAATATGCTACAGCTAAACAATGGCGATGGCACATTTAGCGAAATTGCCCAGGCAGTTGGGATATCAAATACAGATTGGAGCTGGTGTCCGTTACTGGCTGATTTTGATAATGACGGTTTCAAAGATCTTTTCATTACAAACGGGTATTTACGCGATTATACCAACAAAGATTTTTTAACCTATCGGGGTGATTATAAGTTGCAAAAAGCCATTAAGAGAGAACCTTTCAGATTGATGGACCTGGTGACCGCAATGCCTTCTACTACCCTGGAAAATTATATTTATAAGAACAACGGCGACCTCACATTTACAAACATGAAGGAGAGTTGGGGAATGAATATTCCCGGAATTTCAAGCGGCGCTATTTACGCCGACCTCGACAATGATGGCGATCTCGACCTTTTGGTAAACCGCGTTAATGATAATGCCGCGCTTTATAAAAACATGCGTATGGAGCAGCAGCCAGCCAATTACCTGGCGGTTAAGTTATCCTACGCCAATCCCAATATAAATGCTGTAGGCGCCAAAATCTATTTATATGCAAACGAAACAAAGCAATACATAGAAGTAAATCCCAATAGGGGATATTTATCATGTGTTTCCACCACGGCTCATTTTGGATTGGGCAACCATACAACTGTTGATTCATTAAAAATAATTTGGCCCGATCATTCAATACAAGTCATTAAAAATATAAAAAGTAACCAGCTGATGAAGGTTGCTTTTAATAAAAGCGAAACGGAAAAGGTATTACCAGCAAAATCCACTTCTGCGAGTGTTTTTACCAGTAAAAAAAGCATCATTAATTATAGCAATCAATCGTTTAACGAGAATGACTTTAAACGCCAGCCGCTGATGCTTTTTATGTATTCAAAAACAGGCCCTGTTATGGTTAAGGGTGATGTGAATAATGATGGACTATCCGATTTGTTTCTAAGTGGAGATAAGGATAAGGCTGGAAAAATTTATGTTCAGCAGAAAGATGGTACATACAAAATTCTTCCGGGCCTTAATATTGGCGATGAGAATGTTTCGGCAGTTAGCGCTGCAGCGTTCTTTGATGCTAATGGCGATGGTTTTAATGACTTGTATGTTGCTAAAGGCGGTTATTCGCTATTCGAACCAAATACCCCATCGTTACAGGACGAATTGTACCTGAACGATGGAAAAGGAAATTTGAAGTTGTCGCCTGTTTCATTACCGGTGCTTACCGCCAGCAGTAAATCGTGCGTTAGGCCATGCGACTATGATAACGATGGTGATATTGATCTTTTTGTGGGGGGCAGGGTGATACCAGGGCAATACCCCCTAACGCCCATCAGCTATTTATTGACAAATAACGGCAAAGGAGAATTTTTGGTTACACAAGTGCCTTTTTCAAAGATTGGGATGGTTAGCGACGCGCAATGGGTCGATTTAAATAACGATGGCAGAATGGACCTGGTTATGTGTGGGGAGTTTATGCCGGTAAGTATTTTTTTAAATGGAAAGGATGGTTTCGTAAATGAAACGGTAAAATATTTTGATAAGCCTGATAACGGCCTTTGGTTTACGCTGACCATAGCAGATGTTAACAACGATGGCAAACCGGATATTATAGCGGGCAATTCAGGATTAAACATGCCGCTTCACTTCTCGGACGAAGAACCTGCGGAATTGTACTATGCCGATTTTGACGGCAACGGATCCATCGACCCCTTTTTTAATGGTTATGTTCAGGGAAAAAGTTATCCCTTTGTCAGCCGCGATGAGCTGAATGACCAGATATATGGTATGCGTAAAAAATTTACTTCATTTAAGGATTATGCCAATGCAACTATGACAGATATCTTTACCAATGAAGAATTGGCAAAAGCTTCAAAATTAACCGCCACCGAAGCAAGATCGGTTTGTTATATTAACAGGAACGGGCGGTTTGAAAAGACAGTTTTACCTTTACCGGCGCAGTTTTCTGTGGTTACCAAAATAATTGCCGACGATTTTAACAAAGACGGCAAGATGGATCTTTTGCTTTTGGGCAACCGGTCTGACAACAGGTTAAAGATTGGCAGTATAGATGCCAATAGGGGGTGCTTACTGGCAGGAGATGGTGAAGGAAATTTTAAATATATAGACCAGGCAGCATCGGGCCTGTCGGTAAAAGGCGATGTGAAGTCGGCCCTGGTGATTGATGTAAATAACCAGAAGCAATTGTTAGTTGGAGTGGCAGATGGTCCATTGCAGATGTACCAGTTAAATTAGTAAGCCTTGGTGGAAAATGGTTTTTCATATTTTCCTAACATATCATATTAAACTAATTACAAGGCAGCAAATGTTCTTACAGAAAACAAGTTATATAATGATGAGAATATTACTTCTTTTGATGTTATGGCCGAAGCTGATGATGGCGAAGGAGAAAAAGCTTGCTATGGAATCGATGATTCAGCCCGCGGTTTTTTCTTTAACACTCGTTATGGTGCACGATGTTGTTAGCCCGCCTGTTGCAGCAAGATATTATGCTTATTGCATGACAGGCGCATACGATATTGTGAGCAAGCACGATGCTTCAATTGTTCCGCCGGCATCCATTATTAAAAATTATACACCGGCAATAATTAAACTGACCGGTTATGACTATCGCATGGCTGCTGTGTTCTGTATTTACGAAACTGGCAGGTTAATGCTGCCATCAGGTATCGGTTTAAAAGAAGATGAAGACAAATTTGTTGCAGCATTAAAGAGGGGTAAATTTTCGCAAAAAGTTATTGATGCATCTATGGTGGTTGGGCGAAACGTAGCAGCCCAGGTATTCTCCTGGTCAAAATCGGATGATTATAATAAGCTCAGTGCAAAGCTTCATTATACACCATTAAAGAGCGAAGGTAACTGGTATCCAACACCTCCTTCGTACCTGCAGGCCGTTGAACCTAACTGGAAAACTGTTCGGCCAATGATGATTGATTCGTGCAGCCAGTTTAAGCCACTGGCGCCCGTTAGCTTTGGAAAAGACAGCAGTAGCGATTTTTTTGCATTGGCAAAAGAAGTTCACGAAATCTCCCTTAACCCGGCAAAGGGAGAGCAGGAAATCGCGTCTTTTTGGGATTGTAATCCCTTTGCGGTAAGTACCGAAGGGCATATGATGATCGCGTTTAAGAAAATTACGCCCGGCGGGCATTGGATGAACATAGCTGCTATAGCTGCAAAAAAAGCAAGCCTCAGCTTTAATCAAAGTATGGCCGTTCAAACATTGGTTTCGCTTACCCTGATGGATGCTTTTATAAGCAGTTGGGACGAAAAATACCGTAGCAACCGGATAAGGCCCGAAACGTTTATAAACCGGTATATGGACCATAAATGGCAGCCCCTGCTGCAAACACCTCCTTTCCCGGAATACCCCAGTGCCCATAGCGTTATTTCAACCGCTTCGGCATCTTTGCTGGAATATTTATTGGGAGAAAATTTTTCTTTCACTGACGACTCCGAAGAATTTTTCGGTTTGGGTCCAAGGCCATTTAATTCATTTATGTCGGCAGCCAATGAAGCCGCCATTTCACGTTTATACGGTGGCATTCATTTTAGAGATGCTATTGAGAATGGACAGGTACAGGGACGGCAAATTGGCCAGTTTGTAATCCAAAAAATGAGGAGTGCCGGGGTAATGCCTTTGATTAGGCAAGTGGCATTAAGGTAGCCAATTATTTATGCATCGTTTTATCCGCAAGAGCCACCTCAATCAAGAATTGGCATCTTTTTGTCCCGATGTGAAATTCGGGATGCGAAAATCGGCAGAAGACCTTCCCGGCTTCCTTGCCGGGACGCATGACCGGGCTACGCTACGCCCAGTATGAAATAAGTATCATAAATAAACCACTTTGGGGATGTAAAAATATGGATGACATCCATAAAATAAAAAAACCTTCCATTTAGGAAGGCTTCTTATTGTCGGGGCGGTCCCGATTTTTTTCGGGACGACCTTCCCGGCATCCTTGCCGGGACGCATAACCGGGCTATGCTACGCCTAGTATGAAATAATTATCATAAAAAAATCTTCCACTAATGGAAGGCTACTTATTGTCGGGGCTGTCCCGATTTTTTTTGGGACGACCTTCCCGGCATCAATGCCGGGACGCGATGACCGGCTAGGCTACGCCCAATATGCAATAAGTCTCATAAAAAAACCTTCCACTAATGGAAGGCTCCTTTTTTTCGGGACGACCTTCCCGGCATCAATGCCGGGACGCGATGACCGGGCTACGATCATGTTTATCTTCTTTAAATTTTTTACATTTGCTTGCTGCGGTGAGGGAGAAATTCGATTTGTTGGGGCAGGATAGTTTGTCCAAAATAAAAAACCACCTTATCACTAAGGTGGTTTTTTGTCGGGGCGGCAAGATTCGAACTTGCGACCTCCTGCTCCCAAAGCAGGCGCGATGACCGGGCTACGCTACGCCCCGAACGTGGTTATCTTTTTAATCCAGCATTTTTGGCTATTCGACCTTCCCGATTTCCATCGGGACGCGATGACCGGGCCCCGAACGTGGTTATCTATTTAATCCAGCATTTTTGGCTATTCGACCTTCCCGATTTCTATCGGAACGCGATAACCGGGCCCCAAACGTGGTTATCTTAATATTTTATTCCCAAACTCACTTGCGGTGAGGGAGGGATTCGAACCCTCGGTACAGTTTAACCCGTACGACGGTTTAGCAAACCGTTCCTTTCGGCCTCTCAGGCACCTCACCATCCCTTTTTTAAGGGGTGGCAAAAATAAGGGTTATTCCAATTACTTACCAAATAGCAACACATTTTTTTATTGAATACTTTTATAAGATATTTTTAGCAAGTAGTTAATTATTGTTATCGGCTTTATTACCTTTCGATTGTATGCGTACACTTCTCCAAAAATTACTGAGACGCCCGGTTTTATATTTGGCCGAAAAATTTGCTTCCAATCCAGATGCTGCAAGAATTTACGATGCACTAACCCAGTTGCGTAAAGAAATCCGTGAAGATCCGGGCAAAAAAGGTGTGGTTTTAAATGCCGATAATGGGGAACATCGTTTCATTGTTTTCTCGGATCAGCATAAGGGGGCAAAAAATGGCGCCGATGATTTTGCCAGGGCTGAAATTAATTACCTGGCTGCTCTTGACTATTATGACGGCCTTGGTTTTCATTACATAGCCCTGGGAGATTGCGAGGAACTTTGGGAGAACAGCCTTGAAGAAGTGAAGAAACATAATAAGCCTTCATTTGAAAGGGAAAAAAAATTCATCGATAGAAACGCATTTATCAAAATTTTTGGAAACCACGATCTTTATTGGGACAACGATCCTTTTGCCGGCTTTGAATTAAAGCGTATTTACGGCCAAAAAATTCCTATTTATGAAGGGGTGATCATCAAAACTGAAGTGAATAATAAGCCTTTCGAAATTTTTTTGACACATGGGCATCAGGGCGATAAAGTGAGCGATGGCAATGCATTGAGTAAGTTTTTTATTGCAAGAATTTGGGCACCGTTGCAAAGCTATCTTAGAATTAATCCAAACACACCCGCTTACGATGATCATTTAAAAACAGCACACAATAAGATAATGTATGAATGGAGCGCCCGTCAGCCCGATCTTATTTTAATTACCGGCCATACGCATCAGCCTGTTTTTGAATCATTAACTTTTCTCGAAAGACTGTTTCGGTCGCTGGGGCAGGCTACCCTCGATAAAAACACTAAATTGATAGAGCAACTTCAACAACAAATTAATATACACCATTGGCCCGGTAATCTTGTTCCGGATTTCAAAGGGTTTCAGCCCAGCTATTTTAACAGCGGATGCTGTTGTTTTAACGATGGGGATATAACCGGATTGGAAATTGAAAATGGTTTGATCCGGCTCGTAAAATGGAAAAATGAAAATGACAATCGAAAGCGCGTTGTACTCGAAGAAATAGCCCTTGACAGATGTTTAATGCAGCCACCAGAATGTTAAGTTCATTTCTGTTGCAACATTTCTACTCGCACAATGTTGTGTAATTGCATTTCTTAGAGATCACAGCTTATAAAATTAGGACCGGGTGAAACATTTTGACTACATAATTGCAGGAGCCGGAGCATCAGGTCTTAGCCTTTTAATGCACATGATGCAATCCGGGCAATTTGATGATAAGGAGATTTTAGTTATAGATAAAGCACCCAAGAGTGAAAACGACCGCACCTGGTGTTTCTGGGAAAAGGAAACCGGAATCTTTGAAGAGATTGTTTATCATCGCTGGCAAAACCTCAATTTCCATTCCGATTATTTTTCTTCTATTTTAAATTTTGCGCCTTACACCTATAAAATGATCAGGGGTATTGATTTCTATAGTCATGTAGTTGCTGCGTCTTCAGAAAGGGCAAACATTACTTTTAAATTTGGGAATATTGAAAAATTGGGCAATGACGATAAAAACGCTTTTGTTTGGGTAAATGGTGAAAAATATACTGCAGGTTACGTTTTCAACAGCGTTCTGCTTTCGAAACCACAAGTGCCCAAAAACAAATATCACCTTTTACAACATTTTAAGGGTTGGATGATAGAAACAGAAGAACCTTGTTTTGATAGAAACGAAGCCACGTTAATGGATTTTAGAGTAACCCAAAAAAAGGGGACTACTTTTGTGTACGTTCTACCTGTTTCTGATAATAAGGCGTTGATAGAATATACGCTGTTTTCTAAAGAACTGTTAGAACAGCACGCTTATGATGAGGCATTAGGCCATTATGTAGAATTACTGTTGGGAGGTGTATCTTACCAGGTTACTGAGCTGGAATTTGGAGTAATCCCAATGACGAATGTTGAATTTGGAGCAAGTAATAGAAGGATCATAAATATCGGAACCGCAGGTGGGCAAACCAAGGCTAGCAGCGGCTATACTTTCCAGTTTATTCAAAAGCAAAGTAAAGAGATTGTGAGAGCGCTTTGTCGGGGTAGGTCACCTTTAATTTATAGCAGTTTGTTTTCAAAAAGATTTAAGTTGTACGACAGCACCTTATTGAATATTTTACATCACAATAAACTTGGCGGCGATAGAATTTTCTCCGACCTGTTTAGTAAAAACCCTACAGACAGGGTACTTCGGTTTTTAGATAATGAAAGTTCTCTGGCTGATGAAATACTTATAATGGGTAGTTTACCTTCCCGGATATTTATGAAAGCTGCTTTGCAGGAAATTATTCAATGATCAAAAAATTTTAATGGAGAAAATAGTAACGATAACACTCAATCCTTGTATTGATAAAAGCACCACTGTAAATGCGCTGGTGCCTGATAAGAAACTGCGTTGCAGTCAGCCAGTCTTTGAGCCTGGTGGGGGCGGCATAAATGTGTCGAGAGCAATAAAAAAATTGGGGGGTGCCTCAACGGCTGTTTACTTTTCCGGCGGATATAGCGGAAAGTTTTTTGAGACATTACTGCAAAACGAAGGTATAGACTCATTGGTTGTGCCTATTGCAGGCCATACCCGCGAAAATATGATAGTGGTCGATGAATCAAATAATCAGCAATACCGCTTTGGCATGCCTGGCCCAAAGATCATTAAAAGTGAAATGGATCATTTTTTTAAAGTGATAGAAGATCTGAAAGGGATCGATTATATAATTGCCAGCGGTAGTTTGCCCAGGGGCACAGAGATCGGTTTTTTTTCGACTTTGGCGGAAATTTGCAAAAAAATAGGTGCAAGATTAGTTGTGGATACTTCAGGAGAACCATTGAGGCAGGCAATAAATGAAGGTGTATTTATGATAAAGCCCAATTTGGGTGAGTTAAGTTTTTTGCACGGCGCAGAAGAATTAAATGATGCCGAAATAATAAATGCGGCGAAGACTATTATTGAAAAAGGCGGTGCCGAAATTATAGTTGTATCGTTAGGGGCAGGGGGCGCAATGTTAATTACAAAAGATGAAGTGCATAATTCATCATCGCCAACTGTTAAAAAGAAAAGTACAGTAGGTGCAGGGGATAGTATGCTAGCCGGTATGGTAATGGCAATGTCAAATAAATGGAACTGGTCAGATGTTCTGCGTTATGGTGTAGCAACTGGTACAGCAACTACTATGAATGCAGGTACGGAACTGTGTAAGAAAACAGACGTTGACAGACTGTTTGAATTTCTAAAGAAATATGGCTAATCTTTTTTTAATCGACTACAAAGTCATCCCACGGTGCTTGTTTACATTCTAAAAAATATGGATTTTCGAAAACTTTTATCAAGGCTTGCTGCAGGTCTTGAAAGCGGTTATATTTTTTAACGACCAATATTGCGCCCAGGTCGTAGGCCATTTTTATCATTAACCCGTAAAAAGAACCCGATAAGATTACAATGGGAGTTTTTTTATGCCGGCTTTTTCATTTATTTCTTCTAATATTTCTAAATCGCCCTTATAAGGCCTGGTTATGTCAGGAAAAATGGTGTCGGGACTGATGTTTGTCTCCAGCATAGTTAATAAAGCGTAGCCATTATCAACCCGCATTATTTCTATAGTATTTGAAATTGAATTAATAGCCTGAACGAAATTTGTGTAGTGGTCTTTATCATCTTCAGCCAATAGAATTTTTTGTCTGCTTCTTCTTTTCATCAATAGAATATTTGAAATTGGTGACAAGCTATTTTTTTTTAGATAGAGGCATTTCAATTTTGTGGACTAGAATAATATTATCATTAATCCCAATACAAAAAAATGGTCCCTCCGTAGAAACGGAGCGACCTTTAACGATTGCTTGCCATATGAAAAACTTATAAAATTCTTATTTGGGGAGGCATTAAAAAGCCCCGTTTTTAAATCCGAATTAAAGATAGGAAACCAAAAACATTATTCAGAATCTGAATATTTAACTTAAGATGACGGCTAAACTCAAATAATTTTTCTAAAACATTAAAAATGAAGCATTAAAACGATCATTTTTGATGACGGCCAAACACGATTAGAATTTATATATTTTTTTTATTAATAATAAAAAAAGAGATGAAATTTCCTGGGTTAGTACAATTTTATACAAAAAAATTAATATTTAATATTTATTAATATAATGTATATTCATGAAGTGCAAAGAGGAATCTACGTTTAGTATCTGATGAACGATTGCGTATATGCTGAAAAAGCAGCTAAAATAGCTGCTTTAAAAATCATCAAAGAAAAGAAGTGGAGTGCTAATTATTTGCTACCATTAATTTTTCTCTTTCCATTAATTTTTTATTTTGAATTTTTTTTTCTAAAACAGACAATTCATTTGATGTAAATAATTTGTTATCAATCAAAAGGTTGAAAACTGCACTTTCTAACCTGGCGTATTGCTCATTGGACATAACACCTATTAAGGCTTCTAATTTTTCAAAATTCATAACAAAATTTTTATGTTAAAGAAATTGATACCATGAGGTGAATTTTTTAGCATCAACAAATTAATAAAAGTTATTTATAAATATCAGGATTTTTCCCGCCTTCGTGAGTTATTAACGAAATGACTATTTCTAAAGCAGTCATTAAATTTATATTAAAACAATATTAAGTAAAAATAATTGACAATGGTAATTTCTTTCTTCAAAAAGTTATGCATATAAAAAAAAGTACTATTTATTTTTTCCTTCATTGATACCATACTTCTATATATCTCCCAACAGCATTCACCAATAACTCATCTGTTAACGATGTACTCTGCCATGTGTTGTTGCAACGCGTAAACACCCCCCGGAAAATACCATTTAATGTAACTGAAAATTCGTTGGGTATCTTGTTTGTTGATTGAACGTGACTAATTGGAATGGCCTTGCCTATGTATTGGTTTCCGCCTTGCTCAAGCCTGATTTCAAAGGGCCTGTAAATCATAAAGCATTTTGTCTTAAAATTACGATTTCTTCATTAAGATAGAACCCTACAAAAAACAAAGAGTGGAAAAATATTAAGAAGGTTATTGAAAGCCAGGGAATTAGGCTTGCCGGAAGGGGACCTTTCAACATTGGAAAAAGAGAATTAGCCAATACTTTTTTATTGGCTTGTCTTTATTGGTATTCTGATTAGTTGTTGTTCCCCGTACCTGTTCGGATAGACGTCGCACTCCCCAACTGAAACTAAATATTCAGCAAATAAAAATATATCATGCAAGATTTTTCATTCATGCCAACCGCATTGCAGGCCGACCAAGAACATCACTTACATCTGCTTAGGCAAATGCTTTTTATAAGAAAATTTGAAGAAAAAAGCGCCGAACTATATACAAAAGAACAGGGGTTTTCTGCACTTGTATGTGGGCGAAGAGGCAGTGGCAGTGGGAGTTCTGTAGTCTTTTCTTCTTTTTGCGAAAGTGGCAGGTTAAATTATCTGCTTGAAAAAGTATCCGTGAATATTATTTTAAATTCAAAAGCCGCCTTGCTGGGAGCAGCATGGTATGCTGATAATCATTAACGCTATAACCGAGTTAGAAATAAAACAAACTATTTTCCAGGTGCTGAAACAGATTGCACCAGACACCGAACCAGAACAATTGAAACCCGATGACGATATCAGGCACACGCTCGAAATCGACTCATTCGACGCTTTACGTTTTGTTGTAGCCCTCGATGAAAAACTTGGTGTGGAAACACCTGAGGCTGATTACGGAAAGATTGCCACACTGCGGCAGCTGGTTGATTATATTTTACAAAAGAAGAAATAATTCAAAGTTCGGCCTTGCCCTGGTCGCAGGCTGAACAAAATGGCAAATTAATTTGATTTGGCTAAATCAATGTCATATAATATAATGACCATCATCATTGTTGCCGGTAACTTGTTGTTTTACTTTTATGTAATTGTTATATGGCTCAAATTGAAATTTTAAATTTTTTTACAAACAAATTTTTGCTTTAGCACACGGCATTTTTCAGGAAATTAATAAGCGGCATTAGAAGTGACAAGCTTTAGGCAGTTCACCAAAATAAGAAATTTCAACAGCAAAAGTATTATTGAAAGTAAATGAGTCCATTTTAAATGGTCAAACCTATTAAAGCGAAATAAACCTGACCATAAGTATTGGAGACGACCTGTTTAAGCTACTATGGAATACGATAATTACGTTGAAGAACTTTCTTTTATTTTAAGAAAGATGTACCCCGCTTACCGTTACCTGAAAAATAACTGCTGAAATGACCTGATAATTAATATCAATCGATCTGATGCTTAATGTCACTTATTGTAATAATCAACTTTAATTTAAAAATAAATTTTATGGAAAAAGTATTTAAGGGAAAGGTAGCTATTGTTACGGGTGGAAGTTTTGGAATTGGCAGAGCTACTGCGATAGCATTTGCAAAGCGGGGAGCAAATGTTGTTATTGCAGATTGGATAGAAGATAATGATGGCACTACAATAAAAAATATCAAAAACGAGGGTGGCGAAGCCATATTTATTAAATGTGATGTATCTAAAAGCAGTGACGTAAAAAACCTGGTAGAAAAAACCATAGATCGTTTTGGACGCTTGGATTATGCATTTAATAATGCGGGCATTGAAGGTGTTACAGCCAATACTGATGAATGTACCGAAGAGAACTTTGACAAAACGATCGGCGTAAACCTAAAAGGGATATTTCTCTGCATGAAATATGAAATTCCCCATATGTTGAATAACCAGGGGGTTATTGTAAACTGCGCATCTGTGGCCGGTTTAGTTGGTTTTGCCGGTTTACCCGCATATGTTGCGTCTAAGCACGCCATTGTTGGACTAACCAAAACCGCAGCCTTGGAATATGCGCAAAAAGGGATACGCGTAAATGCGGTTTGCCCTGGTGTTATTCATACTGCAATGATAGACAGATTGACAGGTAAGGATAAGGAGGCAGAAAAGCAATTTACCGAAATGGAGCCTGTTGGAAGAATGGGTGAGCCTGAAGAAATAGCTGACGCAGTTGTTTGGCTTTGTTCGGATGGGGCAACTTTTATAACCGGGGTTGCCCTGCCTGTAGATGGCGGCTTTATTACAGGTTAATGTTAATAGGTCAAATTAACCAGAAGATTTATTACCATGCATTAGGAACCACTTTGGTCAAACGCTGGCTGCACAAGTAATAGTGGAACACGTATGACGCCGGTAGGAAGGATAAAATGATTTTTTTTCCGGGAAGTAGGATAATCAGTGCTCATCCGGTGAAACAGCTCGGTATTTTTTGCAGTGATTTCAATTTTTTCCGAAAAAAACATTGAAAATCCTTTAGACCTATGAAAATCCGTGTGTTATTTTTCTGCACAAAGTAATTTGTATGCGTGGTTACTTTAAGGTTTAGAGGATGGATGGTGGCCTCGCCAGGAATCAAACCTGCCCGCCCGGCTGCGCCAGTCAGACGGGGATCAGGAGCTTCGGAAACTCTTATACTATCCATTATAAAACTGGTCACGCTCAATTAATTCAACCGGGTTGGTGTTGCATTCGGTATTAAATTTTTGATTTTAAGAATCGTCTGCCAGTAGCCGATTTAAAATATCTTTCTCGTTTTATAGCCTCTTCTTTAATAGTAAACGCTTCAAAATAAACAATTTCAAAAGGGATGAATGGTTTAGTAGATTGTGTCTTTCCGGCATTATGTTCCTGCAATCACTTTTGCATGTCTTGACAATGAACTTTGTATTGAAAGTCAACGCTTAAACTTCTAATGACATAAGCTAAAAACATGTGGAGATGATTGTGGCCTCGCCAGGAATCGAACCTGGATCTGGAGCTTCGGAAACTCTTATACTATCCATTGTACTACGGGGCCTGTAAAGAAAGGTTGGCTGCAATTGATTCTGCCGTACAAGTGAGTGACACAACAAAAGCTACATAGCAATTCAGCTGTTGGTACCAAAAATTACACGGTTTTGTAAAGAACTTGCGGGCTGCAAATGTAGCAGTTATGTGCCAAATCCCGATATATTACTTCCAAATATCTTAACGGCAATCGCCAATAGAATTACGCCGAAAAATTTTCGAACTGCTACTAATCCGGCCTCTCCCAGGGCCCTTTCAATAAATTTTAGCGATATCAGCACCAGGTAAACCAACACCAGGTTGATTAGGATGCCCAACAGAATATTTATGGTGGCGAAGTTTGCTTTTAACGACATGATGGTTGTTAATGTGCCCGAACCAGCGATAATCGGAAATGCTACAGGCACCAGCGTACCCGCCCTTGCATCCTTCTCGCTCTTGAAAATTTCGTGGCCCAATACCATTTCGAGCCCCAAAAGAAAAATTACAATTGAACCGCCGACAGCAAAGGCGCTAACGGTTACTCCTAATAATTTTAAAAAAGCCTCACCAACAAACAAAAAACCCACCATCAATAGTCCTGAAATAAAGGTGGCTTTAAACGCATTGATACCACCCATTTTAGACTTTAAAGAAATAAAAAGCGGAATTGAACCAATAGCATCAACTACTGCAAACAGGGTGAAGCTAACCGTCAAAAATTGCTGCATATCAAATTTCATGCGGGAGATTTTGGCAAAAGTAAAGCATCCGTTTTTTGCGGATGCTTTACTCATTTATGAATCGGAAAATAAACAGGATGTTTAGTCAACCGGTAGTAAATCGGTAAACCAAAAACCCATGCGATCCTGTGGCAGAGCGGTTTCTGAAGCCTTGCCGTCGGTGAGGCTGGCTGGGCTTTCGAAATCTTTATAAACCGTTTCGCCTTTGGTAAAAAGTATTGGGTTCTTAAAAACGGGACCATCGAAAACAAACGTGTGAAACTCGCCGT
>JBBRCW010000024.1:0-33458 GCA_038204535.1 Chitinophagales bacterium
ATCCTTCAAATCCCTTAAATCCCGGTTCTTTTATTCCCAATAATCCCTCAAATCTCCTAAATCCCGGTTCTATCCCGGTTCTCCCTTAGAAATGAATAAAATTCACCCTCACATTCCCGTTCGAAAACTCCAGTGAAGGCGCGGGAAATTTAAAGGCGTTCATAAAACCAAATGCCAGTTTCAATAATTTACTTTTCGTTTTAATACGGTTGAAATCTATATCGGGGGCCAGGTACCATTGCCGGTATCGTTTAATATCTCTGCGGTCAAAGGTTATAGCGCCATCTTTATTTGTAGCGATATTGGCTGTGGCGCCAAACATTCCTTCGGCGCCATAACCCACTGCAACGTTCAGCCACTCAGGCAAATTGCTGCCTGGCATAAACGATTTTAAGTTTGCGCTTAACCAATAAGTCTGACCATTGTAATCTTTTAAAAACTGTTCATATGCGTGAGCACCAAACAAATCCTCGGCTCTTTGGGTAAGATCGGGGGAGGGGTAAGACTTTGGGTGAAACGAGAACTTAAGCCTGATGCGCTGTTCATTCCAGGCAAGTTCCTGGCTTGTTAATAATCCGCTGCCCAGAATATTAGTTCCAAAATCGCCCCAGCTCCATCCCCATTCGGCGCTAAAACCATCCAGTGTTTCAATAACTGTTTGATAGGCCGCGCCGCTCAATCCCCCCAATAGTATCTGCTTTTTTCGGCTGATGCCTGTCCAGCGCCACATTTCCATACTTCCGTAACTTTCAATATAGGCACTGTACATATGCCCTACTTTATCTACCTGCAGCCACTCACTATTATCATTAAAAAAATGAAAATTTGATTGCGGGTAATTGCTATACCACGAATTATATAAGCCAACCATGGTAACGCCATAGCCTACAATATTTGCGGCTGCCACCAGTTTTACTCTTTGTTTATTATAAGGGTAAATTGATCCTTCTGGTTCTTTCTGAAATGAAAAGGGGGTGGCGTAGACGCTGCCGGTTGTATCAGCCAGACTAACAGGTTGTTTGATTGAAGCAGCCTGTAATGTGTCCTGAAATTCGTAAAGAACATTTTCTGACTGGCAAAATCCACAATTCAATGCCACAAAACCCGCCAATACCAGATATAGTTTTTTCATAATTACTGAGGTTCAAACCTACGTCAATAATCAATGCAGGGTTTAGTTTACCCTGCAAACAACAATTTATTAATCGAAATTTTTTTGCGGATTGGCACCTTGCTATTTCAATTAATTGTATGTTTATTCAGCTTATCCGTAAATATTTGTAAACTTGCCCAATATTTACCAAAAACGGCTGCCGGGCCTGGTTTGATTATTAAAAGTCAAGCCTGGCGCAATTTTTCTTAATTCTCAAACTTAAAAATCAAATCAATATGGATGCTGCCATAGAAGCAAAAGTACAAACCTGGTTAAATGGCGATTATGACCAATCAACCAAAGACGAAATTAAAAGGTTACAAAAAGACCAGCCAGATGAATTGGCCGAATCTTTTTATCAAAACCTTGAGTTCGGTACTGGCGGTTTACGCGGTATAATGGGGGTTGGAACGAACAGGATGAATAAATATACCCTCGGGATGGCCACCCAGGGTTTTGCCAATTATTTAAAGAAAACCTATGGCGATAGTGAAATAAAAGTAGCCGTAGCCCATGATTGCCGCAACAACAGCCGTTTTTTTGCAGAAACCACCGCCAAAGTTTTTGCAGCCAATGGTTGTACTGTTTTCTTGTTTGAAGACTTGCGGCCGACCCCTGAACTGTCTTTCGCGGTTCGCAACTTAGGCTGTAATGCCGGGGTGGTTATTACCGCATCGCACAATCCCAAAGAATATAACGGCTACAAGGCCTATTGGAACGATGGTGGCCAGTTGGTAGCCCCGCACGATAAAAATGTTATAAAAGAAGTAGAAGCTATAAAAAGCGTGAGCGATGTAAAATGGGATGGTAACGCTGATAAAATATCCATTTTGGGTAAAGATATGGATGAGGCTTATATGGAAATGGCAAAAGGATTGAGTATTTATCCTGATGTAATAGCCCGGCAACACGACTTAAAGATTGTATTTACTCCAATTCACGGTACTGGAATTACGCTGGCACCTCAGCTATTGGAGAAGTACGGTTTTACCAATGTAACTATCGTGCAGGAACAGGCTAAACCTGACGGTAATTTTCCAACGGTGGTCTATCCCAATCCCGAAGAAAGTGAGGCAATGAGTATTGGGCTAAAAATGGCGAAAGAACAGGATGCCGACATTTTATTAGGAACCGATCCTGACAGCGACCGGGTTGGCATTGGCGTAAAAGACCATCATAATAACTGGGTTTTGTTAAACGGAAACCAAACTGCGGCGCTTGTTTTTAATTATGTAATGGAAGCACGCAAAGAAAAGGGCATACTGCAGCCAAACGATATGGTGGTAAAAACCATTGTGACCACCCAATTGGTGGATACCATTGCCAAAGACTACGGCGTAAATTGTTACAACGTATTGACCGGCTTTAAGTGGATAGCCGAATTGATCAAGGAAAAGGAAGGGGAGGAGAACTATATTGTTGGCGGCGAAGAAAGCTACGGATTAATGGTGGGCGACCAGGTAAGGGATAAAGACGCTATTTCGGCGGTAGCCATTATCTGCGAAATGGCAGCATACGAAAAAGATAAAGGAAGAAGCCTGTTTCAAAAGCTGGTGGATCTTTATGTGAAATATGGTTTTTATAAGGAAGGCCTGATATCCATTACCAAAAAAGGCATGCGCGGACAGGAAGAAATCGCTGAAATGATGAGTGGTTTCCGACAAAATCCACCGACAACCATCAATGGTTCAGCAGTTGCGCAATTACTGGATTATGACCTTAAAGTTGGAAAGAATTTACAAACCAACGAAACCTGGACGATCTATTTGCCAAAGAGCAATGTGTTACAGTTCATTTTAGCTGATGGCACAAAAATTTCGGCACGGCCCAGCGGTACAGAACCAAAGATCAAATTCTACTTTAGTGTTAGCACCCCGCTTACCTCACCTGCAGAATTTGACAAAACCAACCAGGCTTTGGATGACAAGATCAAACAGATTATTGAAGACATGAATTTGAAATAAGAAATGCTGAAATATAAAAAGCCGCAAAATGTAAAAATTTTGCGGCCTTTTTTTTGAAAAGGATGCGACATCTGACTAAATTTATTCCATTTCTGCAAAGTTGAAGTTGCCCATCTAAAATGATTTGTTCAATGCTGTTATTTACCTTTGTATGAATTGTTTATAGGTATTGAAACAATTATTAATTGTTCACATAATTAATATTCGGTTAGTAAGTACCAGTGTATTATTGCTCATTCTATAACTTGCGCCAGCAATGAAAAATTATATCGATTCCTGGCAACACAAAGGCCTTCGTAAAAGACTGGTTGCAGTTTTAAGGGAGAAAGGCATAACTGACGAAAACGTATTAACCGCCATCAATAATATTCCCCGCCATTTTTTTTTAGATTCTGCTTTTGACAAAATAGCTTACGAAGACCGGGCCTTTCCTATTGGGGAGGGGCAAACCATTTCGCAGCCCTATACTGTTGCCTATCAAAGCCAGTTGCTGGAAGTAAAGCCCTACGAAAAAATATTAGAAATAGGCACCGGCAGTATTTACCAGGCTACGGTTTTGGCCGAAATGGGTGCGAAGGTTTTTACGATCGAAAGACAGAAGAAATTATTCGACACTAACAAGACCTTTATTTTTAAGAGCAAGTACCCTAACATAAAGTTTTTTTACGGCGATGGTTTTGAAGGGCTGCCCACCTTTGCACCATTTGATAAAGTAATCATAACAGCCGGTGCACCGTTTGTTCCTCCCAAATTAATCGGGCAGCTAAAAACCGGGGGTAAAATGGTAATACCGGTTAATGAAGACCATCACCAACGCATGCTGCGTCTCACCAAATTGGCCGATGGCAGTTATGAAGAAGAAGCGTTTGAAAATTTTTCGTTTGTTCCCATGCTGCAAGGCAAAAACGGGCGGTAAAATTAATGTCAACGAAAGTAAAATGCAGCGTTCAGGAATTGTAGAAAGTAAAAGGTCCTAAAGAAATTGAATAGAAAATGCTGTCTTTCTTGATATAAAAAATCCGAAGCGCAGATCGCTTCGGATTTTTTATATCTGTTAATACTACTGAGGCATCTGCATATCCGCTCCGCCACCCTGATCTGCTTTCAGGTTTTTCCTCTTAAATAAATTTACATCAAACTTACCAAAACGATAAGAGAAGTTTAGCCTGGCAACCTGCGGGTCTCTTCTGCGTACGCTGGTTTGTTGTAAAAACGATGACTCTGCATAATTACTATTTAACTGGGTTCTTAAAAAGTCGTTCATGCTTAAAGTAACCGAAGCGCTGCTTCCGCCTTTCCATGTCCAGTCTTTTTTAAGTGCTATATCAAAACTGTACCTTGGATTAATATAACCCTGCGCTGTTGCAGTAGGCCCACCACCCCAGCCTCCTCTGCCACGGCCGCCTTCACTCGGAATAACCGATTTGGCATAATAGTCGCCAGAAAGCTGAACTGACCAGGTTTTGTGGATCTTCATGGTATTGTTCATTTTAACGAACCAACTGGTCAACTGGTTGGTAACGCCTCCAATTTTAGGATCATTTACATTGATCTTTGAATTGAAGAGGTTAAAATTCAAGGTCATATCGTACCAGGTAGTGATCGGCATTTTATTGGTCAGCTCAATTCCATAGGTTAAGCTATTATTGGCGTTAACATAAGTGTTAAACAGCACGCTGTCAGCACTTGAATAATGGTGGGCTGTATCGGGATTTGATCCATAATACTGGTACCTGGTAATTAGATTATTATTCTGCTTTAAATAGGAGCTTACCAAAAAGTTGGCTCCTTTCTTATAATTAAAGTTGTAAGACAGCTCTAACGAATTGGTAAATTCTGGTTTAAGTCCTGCGCTGCCCACACTTAAGTTTTGAGGATCTGAGTAGTCAATAAAAGGCATTAACTGAAAGAAGTTTGGCCTGTTAACCCTTCTTGAATAATTGAATTGCAGATCCTGCTTATCGGTTAATTTATAGGTGATAAAGGCGCTGGGAAACAGTGATAATGGAAAGTTGACTGTAAAATTGGCCGAAGAATCCTGCCCTAACAATGTGCCGTTATATTGTGAACTTTCTGCCCTTAATCCAAATTGGTAACTGAATTTGTTGGCCTGGATTGAATAGGTGGCATAGGCAGCATATACCTGGTCGGTAAATTTGTATTTATTGCTGATGTTACTCGATTTAATGAACTTACTGCTGGAATGATCGAAAAAGAATTGATTATTATCATTATTATATTCCCTGATTGACGCTCTTACGCCCATTTCAACTTTCTGCTTATCGCTTATGGGATTTGAATAGTCAGATTGAACAGTGAGGTTTTGCTGTTTTCCTATACCCGCTGATTGTTGCCTTACCGCCAGTTTTTTAGCCGCATTGGCTGTTGTAAACGTTTGCGTATTGATATTGCCCGAATTATTGTTATTGCTTGAATTGTAATTGGCGTCGGCTGTAATTTCATGACCGGTTTTGGCAAAATTGTGTTTGAAACTCATTTGTGCGCCGATATTCTTAAAGTTGAATTCGCTGTTTTGCAATACGGTATTGTACGATGAGTATGAACCATTAATAAACGAATCGATTTTTTGATTATCGTTACTGCGAAAGTTTCCACGTACATAGCTTCCATTAACCGTAAGCGTATTTCTGTTATCGATCAGGTAATCGAAGCCGCCGCGTAAAAAACTAAAATAGCCATTGCTTATGGGGTTAGAAGTCTGGTAGATACGGCTGGGGATTGCAGTTAAATTTGTTCTGTCGGTAGTGCCATTAGTAATAGACTTACGCTGGTTTAACATACCGCTTAAAAAGAAATTCAATTTATTCTGACGGAGGTTAAGATCACCGCCCAGGTTCAATTTTCCCCGGCTGTCAATACCGGTACGAATGCCGCCATTGTAACCGGCTTTTTTGTTCTTTTTGAGAACGATATTCAAAATGCCCGCATTTCCACCAGACGCATCAAATTTGGCCGATGGATTGGTGATCAGCTCAACCCGATCAATCAGGTCTGCCGGAATTTGATCCATGGTAAGCGTTGTGGGTCTGCCATCAACAAATAATTGAGGGGTCGAATTTCTTAAAGTAACATTTCCATCAATATCAACACTTAACGATGGAATGGTTTTCATAACCTCGGTAGCCGTTTGGCCAGAGCTTACCAGGTTTTTATCAACATTAAATATTTTACGATCAATGCCCATTTCAAACAATTGCTTAGTGGCAGTTACAGTTACGTCCGCCAATACATTTGCATCTGCTTTCATCGAAAAATTTCCAAGGTCTTTATCCACCATTCCCATCATCGACTGCATTCCGCCCCCCTCGCCTGGCTTTGGCATCTTTAAATTAAAGCTAACTTTTTGCTCTAAAGCCTTATATCCAATAGCAGTAATTTTTAGAACGTAATTGCCAAATACAGGTAAATTTTCAATGCTGAAATCGCCATTTGGCTGAGATATCTGCGCCCTGATAGTAATTTGTACGGGTTTTTTGGTGGCACTATCGAATTTGTTGCCCAATAATTGAATAGTGGCGCCATCGATACCTTTATTGGTACCCTCATCGTTTATTTTTCCGTAAAAATGGCCGACATTCATATTTTGGCCTCCCGCCATACCTGGGCGGCCCATTCCGGCGGGCATTTGCGCAAAAGCTGTAACGGAGCCAAATAAGAACAGGGTAAATAAAATTTTTTTCATGTTATTGTTAGTATAATTAATATGCAAAGTTGAATTAGATATAAACTTTTTTTTTTGCAATTATGATAAACGGTGAAAGAACAAAATAGTTGGGGCAATGTTTAACGGTCAGAGTTAAAATCCTGGCGTTGTCGGTCAAGACCTTTGAATAATAGGTAACTTCTTTCTAATTAAAATATAAGTTCGGGCAAATAAATATTTGGCAGGTTTGAATTCTGTATGACTGATTTGAATAACCTATTGAATAAACCAGGTAAGGGCAACCTGGAATATACCGATCAAAAAGCCTAAAACGGCTCCAATCAATTCAATAAATTTAAATTCTTTAGACATGATCTGGTTCAGTATCTCTTCAAATTTGTCTGTTGAAAAAAGGCTCACTTTTTCAGTTACAATTTGTTCAAGATCAAGTTCAGATTGCAAGGTGCCCATATAATTCTTCATAATTACCGGAAAAAGCAATTCCAGCTCTTCTACAAATATGGTTTTAAACTGAAGAATTGCCTGTTCGCCCATAAACATACCGATCATGGGTATTTTCTCTTTTAACTTTTCGCGCAGAAAAAAGTCGATGTGTTCTTCAATAAGTGGTAAGATCCTGGCGAGATTGTCGGGGTTGATAATTTTGGTTTCAATATCTCCGAATGAGATCAATTCATTACTAACCAGTTTGCCTAATCTCTCGGCAAATTGCTGCTGGCGTTTTGGAAACAATCCTTGAAAAGTAATACCCAGTATCTTCTTAGGTTCCCTGGGATGAAACAGCATTTTTATTGCAATCCAGTTGGTGATCCAGCCTATAAAGGCCGAAATAACCGGAATTATCATCAGCCACCAATTCATTATATAGAAAGTTTATTGATAATTCATAAAAAAACCTTGTTTAATAAAACAAGGCTTAAAATCTTATAAGGGAGACCGAGGGGTCTCGAACCCCCGGCCTTCAGTGCCACAAACTGACGCTCTAACCTACTGAGCTACGATCTCCGTTTTTTATTGGATTGCAAAAATAAGGGAAAACCATTTCCTTTTTCAAAATTATTGACCCGTTTTAGCGTCTATTTTTTTGAATAGTCGTTCCTTTACAAATCAAAAAAGATGAGATTTGCCGACAAGGCAGGCTTGGTTTTATACTGCTGTAGATTGTTAAAAGGTATTCTGAGAACTGATTTGATTTGCCGTAGCTAAAAGGTATTTTTTACTTGTTATTGGTATAATTCTTTACAAATGCTAACAAACTCATAAACCGGATTATCAATATTTTAGGTTGCCCTAACCTTTAAAACTTCTAACAAAAACCTTTGTTAAGATGAAAACCCGTATAATTAAAAAAAATTATTTACGTTAATTTTGGATCGAATGAAAAAAATATTACACTTTATGTTTAAACGCAAGGTTTGGCCATTTATTCTGATTGTTTCTTTTGCTGGTATTTTTTGGGCCTTCCGATCAAATGGAGAGGCTGGAGATTCTGCCACTACGCAGGAAAAGATCCTGACATCCTTAACCAGGATCATTAAGGAGAATCACTATGATCCAAAACCGATTGATGATAATTTTTCGAAAGAAATTTTCAAGAAATACCTGAATGCCATAGATCCTGACAAAAACATTTTTCTGCAAAGCGATATTAATGTTTTGAAGAAATTCGAAACAACGCTTGACGATGAAATGAATGGTGCGCCTATTCAGTTTGTTCCGGCGGTAAATGCATTGTACGCGAAACGAATTCATGAGGCGTCGGATATTTACAAGCAAATATTGTCGAAATCTTTTGATTACAATGTTGATGAAACAGTGGTATTAAATGCCGATAAATTAAACTTTGCTGCAAATGAGGTGGAGCGCCAAGAAATGTGGCGCAAAAAATTGAAATACCTGACGCTTGAAAGGTATTCTGACTTATTGGACCAGAAAGAAAAAAACAAAGACAAAAAAGATAACGTTGTAAAAACCGATAGCCAAATTGAAGCCGAAGCAAGAGGCAAGGTTACAAAGATAATGGACAAAAGTTTTGACAGACTGCGGTATAAGTTTACCGACGATGAGCGGTTCAATATTTTTGTGAATACGATTACCAGCTACATGGATCCGCACTCAGATTATTTTCCACCGGTAGAAAAAAGAGCATTTGACGAGCAATTAAGCGGTAAGTTTTTTGGAATTGGAGCTTCGTTAAGAGAAGAAGAATCGAACATTAAAGTGGCTACATTAATAACGGGAAGCCCGGCATGGAAAAGTGGCGAAGTTAAAGTGGGTGATGTGATTATGAAAGTTGGGCAAGGAAAAGAAGAACCTGTTGATATTGCGGGTTACGCGGTTACCGATGCCGTTACTTTAATTAGAGGTAACAAAGGCACCGAGGTAAAGCTAACCTTAAAGCAGGAAGATGGCGCCATTAAAGTGGTATCGCTTATAAGAGATGAAATTGTTTTGGATGAGTCGTATGTGAGAAGTATTATAATTAAAGGCAAGGAGAAAGTTGGGTACATATATGTTCCAGACTTTTATGCTGATTTTGAAAAACCAAATGGTGCAAGGAGTGCACAGGATGTGGCCAAGGAATTATTGAAATTAAGAGCCGAAAATGTTGACGGTGTTATTCTGGACTTAAGGAGCAATGGCGGCGGATACCTGGTGGAAGCCATTAACATGGTCGGGTTATTTATACCGGAGGGACCTGTAGTGCAGGTAAAAGAAAGAGATAGCAAGCCAACCGTAATGAGCGACAATAACAAAACGGTATTGTATTCAGGCCCGCTGACTGTACTTATTAATGAATCAAGTGCTTCTGCATCCGAGATTTTCGCTGCTGCAATTCAGGATTATGGACGTGGGGTGATTATAGGCAGTTCGTCTTCATTTGGTAAAGGAACCGTTCAGCGCAATATTCCTTTTGGAAAACCAATTGATATGTATACAGGCAGAACCGAATATGGCGCAATTAAACTTACACTTCAAAAGTATTATCGTATCAACGGAGGTTCAACACAGCTAAAAGGAGTTACCCCCGATATTATTTTGCCGGATGAGTATGAGTTTATGAAGTTCAAAGAAAAGGATAATCCAAATTCATTGCCCTGGGATGAGATTGCAAAATCGAGCTATAATAAATGGAACACTACGTACGATTTAAAGACAGTTCAGCTAGCCAGTGAAAAGCGTGTAAGCGATAATCCTTCTTTTAGCCTGATAAGAAGTAATGCGGAGTGGCTGGGAAAGCAAAATGATAAAAAATATAGTTTAAGCCTGGCAAAATACCAGGAAGAACAAAAGAAATTACGCGCCACATTGAAGCAAAACGACGATCTGTCTAAGCTTAAGACTGAAATGGAAGTGGAAACATTGCAATCAGATAGCGGTAAATATGATACAACCGCCAATAAAGACAAGGCAGAGCGCTATAAGTCGTGGCTTAAATATATCAGTAAAGATATTTATGTAGGAGAAGCCATAAGTGTACTTGACGATATGATTAAAGGCAGCGCTACCAAAGTAGCAGCAAGCTATAAATAATATGTTTTGAAATAGAAGAGGGGTTTGCAAAAACCCCTCTTTTTTTATTTTACCGAAACAATACTTTTTGTGGAAAACCGATTTAAAAAGACAGGAAGTGCCAATTCTTTAAAACGAACTTTTCTCTCAGATTCAACTTATAAAAAGGGTTTTACATATGCGAACCATTGTATTATTAATTTTGGTGACTTTTTTATGCGAACAGGTAAACGCTCAAAACGACGATTATCCTGACTATAGAAGTAAACGCGAGTTATTTAAAAGGATAACTGAACCGGATATCAGAAGCGATATTGCCGCCTTTAGTATGGGAGGCATTGAAGAAAGCGTGGGAAAATTGCCTTTGCAAAAATTGCCTGTCAGCGGCCTTGGGCCCGATTCTATATTGTTTGAGTTAGACAACATGAAGGTGCTGATAAAAGGCGGTGCCTTCAATCCGTCAAAACATAAACTTGGATACTACGATGAAAAATACCTGGTTAAAATTGACAACAAACCCTTTTTTGGCGATTACGGAAAAGTACCCAAAACAACCATTGAAAAAGTGACAGTTATAATTGATCGGGATACCATTAATGTTCCTGCAGCAGCATTCTCCGATCTATACAATCCCATATTTTTCTTTAGAGAAGGCGGCGTTGAAAAATCAAATAACGCCGTTTACCTATCTGCCGACGGAAAGAAAATTTATGTTTATATGCTAAAACGCGAAACAGGAGGCAGTTACGAGGTTATCTGGGTGATACAGAACAGAAAATATTTAAAGAGAGTAGTGGACTATGGCTTTCTAAAATAAATCCCTATACTTTTTTTCGTCCTGATGTATTTATTTTATATCATTCGGTGTGCCTGCATATCGCTTAAACAACGGAGGAAGCTAAAATTAATAACAATCGATTATGGCATTCTATCCATTTGCAAAGTATTTTTCGCCTAACATTGCAATACAAAAAATCAAAAACGACAAGTAAGCTATGTATCCAAATTTATATTATGCCTTCAAAGATCTTTTTGGAGTAGAATTAAGTGGATTAAAACTGGTGAACTCGTTTGGTTTTTTTGTGGCGATCTCGTTTGTTGTTTCCGCTTACGTTTTGACCCTTGAACTTCGCAGGAAGAGTAAAGAAGGCTTGCTTTCGTATAAAGAAGAAAAGCAGGTTATAGGCAAACCAGCCACCGCTTCAGAACTTATCGTCAATTTTTTGTTGGGTTTTTTAATGGGATATAAACTGGTGGGTGCATTTATTGACCGAGATGCATTAATAGATACGCAATCTTATATTTTATCTGGTCAGGGACATTGGGGAGCCGGTATTGTGGTAGGATTATTGTTTTTAGCACTTAAATGGTATGAAAAAAATAAAACCAAATTAGCAAAACCCGAAGAAAGGATAGTGAGGATATGGCCGGAAGACCGTGTGGGAGATCTGGTGATTTATGCGGCGGTTTTTGGGTTCTTAGGGGCCAAGATATTTCATAACCTGGAAAATCTGGACGAGCTGATGGCTGACCCCATTGGTTCGCTTATTTCGTTTAGCGGTTTAACATTCTACGGAGGATTGATTTGTGCTACAATAGCCATTTGGTTTTATAGTAAGCGCAATAATATGAAGCCAATTCATGTGGCCGATTCTTTTGCACCGGCAATGATGCTTGCTTATGGTTTAGGCAGAATTGGTTGCCAGGTTGCAGGCGATGGTGATTGGGGAATAGTCAATACACATCCAAAACCTTTTAGCTGGTTGCCCGATTGGGCATGGTCTTACACGTATCCCCATAATGTAATAGGCGAGGGGGTTCCCATTCCCGGTTGTGCAGGACAGTATTGTCATCAATTACCACAAGGTGTTTTTCCAACCCCTTTGTATGAAATTATTGCGGCGCTATTGCTTTTTGCATTTTTATGGAGCATTCGTAAAAAAATTAAAACACCGGGTGTCTTAACGGCAATTTACCTGATTGTAAATGGTATTGAGCGTTTCTTAATAGAGCTGATTAGGGTAAATACCCGGTATAAATCTTTGCCACTGCAGCCCACCCAAGCCGAATTGATCGCTGCTTTTTTAATTTTAAGCGGTATTACCTTGCTTATAATATTTAAGCGAAATAAAATACCTGCACATAATCCCGAGAACTTCTCTTAATAATTCTGACATTCCTGCTTCCCAATTTCAGAATGGTTTTAGACTGATCGATTTTTTATAGCTAGCTATATTAAAAATGTCATCTAATGGCAACCTCAAGCCAGAACATTATCCATAGTTCTAATCATCATCTATGCAGGCCTTTTATAGGCCGGCAACTATTATTTGTCTCTTGGGTTCTATTGCTGGTTACTATCAGGTAAATTTTCATACTGCAAATCTTCAGGTTTTAAACGCCAGGTATTCAAATCCAAATGCCGTTTTCCCCATAATTCAAGCTTTAAAATAGGAACCATTTATCCTTTTGGACAGCCGTTCAACACATTACTATGTACTATGTTTTGCATAGTACATAGGTTTGTGATGTAATAAAATATAACAAGTACTAAATAAAGAGTTTAATCATGAAAAATTCGAAGTTATTTACACTAATGGCGGCATTATTGGTTTTATCGTTAAACACTTTTGCTCAGAATAATGATGGTAGCGTGAAAGGTGGTATAAAAGCTGGAGTAAAGCCCGTGGAATCAGCAACAGTAAATTTATTAAAGGCGGCAGACAGCAGCGTTGTTAAAATGACGGTGACAAATAAAATGGGCGAATTTAAAATTGACCATGTTGCTTATGGCAATTATCTCATTTCTGTTTCTGCGGTTGGTTTTGAAACGGCATACTTGCCAAAAATTGAAATCAGTAAAGAACATTCTGCCCATAATGTAAATGAACTGAAACTGGTAGAAAAGCCAAAGGCATTACAAAATGTGGTGGTAACCTCTAAGAAACAATTTATTGAACAAAAGCTTGACAAGACGCTGATAAACGTTGATGCCTCACCTACCAATACAGGCTTGAACGCGTTGGAAATTCTTGAAAAATCACCGGGAGTATCGGTCGATAAGGATGGTAATATCAGCCTGAAAGGCAAACAAGGTGTAATGGTTATGATGGATGGAAAGCCAACTTACCTGAGTTCCGCAGATTTAGCTAACCTGTTGAAAAATATGCCTGCTACGCAATTGGATCAAATAGAAATTATGACCAATCCGCCTGCCAAATATGACGCAGCCGGTAATGCAGGTATCATCAATATAAAAACGAAAAAGAACAAGATACAGGGCTTTAATGGCAGTGTAAACCTGGGTACGGGTTACAGTGTCTTGTTTAAAACCAATAACAGCGTATTGCTTAATTACAGAACGGGAAAATTCAACATCTTTTCGAACTACAGCCACAATTGGAACAGGGGCAGGCAAACGCTCAACCTTACCAGGGTTTTTCCCGATACGGTTTTTGAGCAGCTAAGCAAAATGGCTCCTAACTACCAGAACCATTCCTTTAAAATTGGAGCTGATTTTTATGCTTCAAAAAAGACAACTATTGGTGTAGTATTCTCTGGTTTTGAAAATCCAGGTACTTTTTCGAACAACAATATGACCCTTAAAAAAGATTTTGAAGGCAACATATTGTCGAACACCCAAACCATTAGTAAAAATGAAGACAAATGGAAGAACCAGGCGGTAAATTTTAACCTGCGCCATGTTATGGACAGCACCGGAAAAGAGTTGAGCGCCGATATTGATTTTCTGCATTACAATAGTGACAATACGCAGAATTTCAGTAGTTACTTTTATGACCGTTCAGGAAGTAAAAACCAGCAAGATGAGTATTTGAGGGGAAGGCTGCCATCAGACATAAAAATATACAGCGCCAAAGCAGATTACACCCATCCCTTAAAGGGAAATGCCAAAATAGAAGCTGGTGTAAAAACAAGTTATGTGCAAACTGATAACGATGCGCAATATGCCAACCTGGTAAACGATAAATGGATAACAGACGCAGGTAGAAGTAACCATTTTATTTATAAGGAAAACATTAACGCTGCTTACATTAATTCGAGCAAAGAATTTACAAAAAAATGGAGCGGGCAATTGGGTTTAAGGATTGAAAATACGAACGCCAAAGGCAACCAGGTTACTACTAATGAAGTATTCGACAGAAATTACACGCAGGTTTTTCCTACCGCTTATGTGGGATATAAAATGAACGACAAGAACCAGTTTGCCCTCAGTTATGGCCGCCGGATTGAGCGACCCAACTACCAGGATATGAATCCATTTTATTATTTTCTGGATAAATACACTTACCAGGTTGGTAATCCATATTTACGGCCGCAATTCAGCCATAACATCGAAATAAATCATAGCTGGAACAGTATTTTAAATACCAGCCTTGGTTATAGCCAGACTAAAGACATATTGCAGGAAATTCTGGAACAAATTGACAGTACTAGTACGTCGTATGTAAAAAAAGGTAACCTGGCCAAACAAAACAGTCTAAGCCTTTCGGTCAGCGCCAATATACCTGTAACCAAATGGTGGAGGGCAAATATATATACCAATGTTTACCGCAACCATTTTACGGGAGTCGTAAATAATGGACCTATTAATGTGAGCGGAATAACCGGAGTAGGAAACATGTCTAACGCCTTTACATTTAAAAAAGGCTGGGGCGCCGAATTAAGCGGCTGGTACCGGACAAAATCAGTAGAGGGCACACTTGTTGCCAATCCTATGGGTGCCGTCAATATAGGTATCAGCAAGCAGGTGTTAAAAAATAAGGGGAGTATTCGTGTAAATGTGAGGGATTTATTGTTTACTCAAAAATTTAGCGGATATAGCAAATACCAGAATATAGATGTATCAATAAATAATAGAAGAGACAGCCGCCAGGTAAACGTAAGCTTTATCTATCGTTTTGGAAAGCAGTTTAATACGCCGCAGCGTAAAAAAGGCGGTGCCGGCGAAGAGCAAAACCGCGTAAAAGTGGGGAACAATTAAGACACACGATTTTGGTTCAGATTATAATACATTTAAGCTATAAAAAGACCTGTGTAAGTAGCATCAAATATTATTACTTCCTGTTTCAATCAATAGATGGTATTGTTTTTTAGAAAATAATATTGAGAAGAAACAAGGTCTCATGTGCATATTTTGGATGACAGCCCCGGTTTTCACCGGGGCTTTTTTGCATCATGGAAAATCCCATTCTCATAACTATTCAAATCAACATTTTACTGAAATATGCATCTATTATTCTATGTCATTTAAGTTGGGCTTATCATTTTTATTCAACCCTTCAGCTGCTGCTATTTTAAAATTGTCTGCAGGCTTATTAATAATATAGCATTTCAGGCTAACGACATTTACACATAATAATCATCTTCAATTAATTGAAAGGAGCACAAACTTCATTTTTTCAAATTTTGCATACTTGTTAGCCTGCGGTTATCTTTGCAGAACTTTGTATTTAAAGCTTTTGCAAAACATATAAAAAATTGATGCATGCCAACATTCGATATTACCAGTAAAGTTGATCTTCAAACGCTCGATAACGCCATCAACACTGTAAAAAAGGAAATAGAAAACCGCTTTGATTTTAAAAACAATCATGTATCCATCAGCCTGAATAAGAAAGATTATAAAGTGGATATTGAAGTGGAAAGCGAAATGAAGATGGACCAGGTGACGGATGTAATTATCAGCCGCAGCCTTAAACAGGGGATTGCCCCCGAATCGTTCGATTTTAGCAAAGAAGCCTACCAGAGCGGCAAAAATGTTAAGAAAGAAGTGACCGTTAGAAATGGAATAAAACAGGAAGATGCAAAGAAGATTGTGAAAGCTATTAAAGACAGCGGTTTAAAAGTGCAGGTGCAAATAATGGATGACATAATAAGAGTGACCGGTAAAAAGATCGATGACCTGCAGGAGGTGATCAGCATGTGTAAAGGAGCAAATTTTGGTTTGGCTTTGCAATATGTAAACATGAAAGCGTAGCATCAATTCAAGGCGATTTCAGGTTTAAATTAATTTTGGAAGAAAGTAGGTAAAGCCCTAGTTTTGCACCTCGAATTATAAAAATGCATGGCAGAAATCATGCGCCACAAATAATAAAAGTATGAAACAAGGTATCCATCCAGAAAATTATCGTTTGGTAGTGTTTAAAGACATGAGTAACGGTATTAGTTTTTTAAGCCGTTCAACTGCTTATTCAAGAGAAACAGTTCAATGGGAAGACGGTAAAGAATATCCGATAATTAAATTGGAAATTTCAAATACATCGCACCCTTTTTACACTGGTAAAAATATGCTGGTAGATACTGCAGGCCGTATCGATAAGTTTAAAAAGCGTTACGCAAAAAAGTAATCCTGAAAATAAAGCAATAAAAAAACCTCTCATTTTTGAGAGGTTTTTTTATGCTTTTATGTTTTGAAATCTTGTGCAGAAAACTTTGCCGAAGGGGGTTCTTTATACCTTTCGCTACGGCAGTATATACCGTATTGCAATACCACCATATTGGGGCGATAGTGCCGCATTTCCCAGCAGGCTTAAGCTGGGCTGCCAATCAAGGCTTAAATTAATAGGTGCCGATGGAATTTTATAGTCAAGGCCTATCACGCCGTCAACTCCTAAATCGATTGTGCTATTATATTTTTCCCTGTAATTCTTTTTCCAAAAGCCGACATGTGCACCAGGGCCTAAATACCAACCAAGGCCAGGCACATTGCTGAAGGTAAAATGATGAAATTCATACAGTCCAACCAGCCTGATGCCTTGTTTAAAAAAGGTGGATTGGGCTTCAAATGCATTATTTGTTGTGACGAATGTTTTGTAGCTAACCGCCACGCCCGATGATATTTTAACTCCCAGGGCAGACTGGTAGGTCGCGGCGTTATCCTGCTGCGAAAAGGCTTCTGTACACAAAAAGAATGTCAGCGTAACCAAAAAAAACTTCATTGGGTATAAGTTTATTTAAATATTAATATGTAAGGTCAAAGTTTGTAAGTTCTTGCACAAATAAAAGGTTAAAATTCATTGAACGAAATCTATCTTATTAACTTTGCGCCTCGTTATGAAAGTAAGAACATTAAAAAAAGACCGCGTAAATATAATCACTCTGGGCTGTAGTAAGAATATGGTGGACAGTGAGGTCTTAAGCGGGCAATTACTGGCGAATGATATTGATGTAGTGCACGAAAGCCGAAAGAAAGATCACAATATTGTAATCGTAAATACCTGTGGTTTTATTGATAAAGCCAAACAGGAAAGTGTGAATACCATCTTAGACCAGGTGGATTTGAAGAAGCGCGGAAAGCTGGATAAAGTATATGTTACCGGTTGCCTGAGCGAACGCTATAAAAATAATCTTGAAGAGGAGATACCAGAAGTTGATGCATTTTTTGGTACTATGGAATTGCCCCAGATATTAAAAAGATTTGAAGCGGATTATAAAGCCGAGTTGGTTGGGGAGCGGTTATTAAGCACTCCATCGCATTATGCGTATTTAAAAATAAGCGAAGGTTGTAACCGTACCTGTTCGTTTTGTGCCATACCCTTAATGCGTGGCAAGCACGTTAGCAGATCAATTGAATCGCTGGTAGCCGAGGCACGTGGCCTTGTAAAAAAAGGTGTAAAAGAAATAATGCTGATAGCCCAGGAACTTACGTATTACGGACTGGATATTTATAAACAACGCGAATTGCCTCGTTTACTGCATGCCCTGGCCGACGTAGAGGGACTTGAATGGATAAGGCTGCATTATGCTTACCCCAGTAAGTTTCCGACCGAAATTTTGCAGGTGATAAAAGAACGCCCTAATATTTGTAATTACCTGGATATGCCTTTACAACATGCAAGCGACCATATGCTAAAGGCAATGAAAAGGCAGATTACCCGGAAGGACATGACTGATCTTATACATACCATCCGGCAGCAAGTGCCAGGTATTTGTATCAGAACTACTTTGATCGCCGGTTTTCCCGGTGAAACACAAGATGATGTGGAGGAAGTAAAAGAATTTTTACAGGAACACAGGTTCGACCGGGTTGGAATATTTTCTTACAGCCATGAGGAAAATACCAGTGCTCACGACCTGGTGGATGATGTGCCTGAAGAAGAAAAAGAACTGCGTGCACAGGAAATAATGGAAGTTCAGCAAGAGATAAGCCTGGAAAAAAACCAGGAAAAAATAGGCCAGACATTTAAAGTAATTATTGATAAAAAAGAGGCAGGCCGTTATTTGGGACGTACTGAATTTGACAGTGTAGAAGTTGATAATGAAGTAGTGATCAATACACCTAAAAAATTAAACATAGGCAGTTTTGTAAATGTAAAAATTGAGAAAGCATACGACTACGACCTGGAAGGTATTGTGGTGGATTAATTCGATGATAAGTTGGAGCTTTTAGGTGGGGAATTATAAATGAATAAAAGTTTGGTACAGGATTATCCTGTTTGATTAAAAATTAAAAATGTGGTTATAAGCAATAATCGAATGGAAAAAAATTGTCAATACATTCCTTACCAACAGACGGGATATTTTTCTAAATTGATCATTGATTATTTGAATGAAGATGAAAAACTTACCTCCTTTTACAAGCATCAGGTTTCCATCAACGGTTTTGAGCAGGCAATTGAGCAGAGAAATAAAACAGTTAATTATCGCAGGTTATTGGTAGATGTATTGACTGCGCAATACAAGGGTTTCGACTTGACGGATCTTCAACGGCAAAACCTCAGAAACTTAATAAGCGATAACACCTTTACAATTACAACAGCACATCAGCCAAACATTTTTACTGGCCATTTATATTTCATTTACAAAATTTTACACACCGTAAAATTGGCTGCGGAATTATCGGGCAAAATGCCGGAAAACAATTTTGTACCAGTGTTTTACATGGGGAGTGAAGACGCAGACCTTGATGAATTAGGCCATGTAAACCTGGACGGAGAAATACTGGAATGGAAAACCAGTCAGACCGGTGCGGTAGGGAGGATGATCGTTGACCAGGCCCTGGTAGATCTGATTGATAAGATGGCGGGTCGCTTGGGCGTGTTTGCCCATGGTCAGGAAGTAATTGAACTTTTAAGAAATTCGTACCAGGCAGGTCAAACCATTCAGCAAGCTACTTTCAATCTCGTAAACGAATTGTTTAAAGAGTATGGATTACTGGTATTGATACCCGATAACGCGGGTTTGAAACGGCCTTTTAATACAATAATTAAAAGGGAACTTTCTGAGCAGTTCTCTCATCAACTGGTGGAAGGAACCGCGAAAAAAATGAGTAAACATTACAAAGTGCAGGCTAGCGGAAGAGAATTAAATCTTTTTTACCTGGTAGATGATAAAAGAGAGAGAATTGAATTTTCGCAAGATCACTTTATTGTAAAGAATTTACAGCTGGAATTTACTTATGACGAAATAATGGATGAAGTGGACAATCATCCTGAAAGGTTTAGCCCTAACGTTATTCTAAGAGGCGTATTTCAGGAAATGATTTTACCCAATATCGCTTTCATAGGGGGTGGCGGCGAACTGGCTTACTGGCTTGAGCTTAAGACCGTTTTTGAAGCATGCGATGTGCCTTATCCCGTCTTGGTTTTGCGCAATTCCTTTCTTTTAATTCGCCAGTCGCAGATTGATAAAATTAATAAGATCGGTTTTACGATCAACGACCTTTTTTCATCAGAACAGAATCTTCTGGATCAATTGGTAAAACGGGAAAGCGTTGCTCAATTATCTCTGTCAAATGAAATAAATCAATTGAAAGAGATTTACAAACAGTTGGAAGATTTGTCATCCAATGTTGATGTAACCTTAAGCGACCATGTGGTTTCGCTGCAAAGCAAGGCCGTTAAAGCGGTTGTTTCTTTGGAAAAGAAAATGTTACGTGCCGAAAAGAAAAAATTCTCCAGTCAAAAACAACAGATCGGCCATATTAAAGCGCAATTATTTCCTGAAAATAATTTGCAGGAAAGGGTTGAAAACTTCGCCGAATATTATTCCAGGTATGGTAAAGGCTGGATACTGCAGCTATTAGATGCCAGCCAGTCAACTGCTACCAATTTCAGCATTCTTACTTTGGATTGACATTTGAAACTGCCTTTCGGAACTTTACATTTACCTGGCTTTAAATTACGCCGATGCGTTCAGTATTTATATTCTTCAAAAACATCGCTCAAAAGGGTTATAGCATACCTAACGGCTCGTTAAAGTGTCCGTGTTGCGCTTCTATATCAATATAATGAAGATTATTTCTACCTGCATAAATGGATAGTGATCCATCATCTGCGGCTGTGGAATTATATTGCATCACCGCTTTGATCTCTTTCTCTTTTAAAAACTCAAAAATTGTTGGTTCGGTAGTATAAATAAAATCATCTGCATCCATTAAAGGGTTACGGTAAATAGTTGCTGCATTAATACTTTCCTTATTTGTAGGCTGATAGCTCTCCATTGAAAACAAACTGTCGGTATTGTTATGTAACGAAACGATCAATTTTACACGAAGCAACGCGCTGGTCAAAATTTCGTCGGCAAACGATTCTACCTTATTCGCTGCAGGCGCATAGTATTTTCCGCGTTTTTTTAGAGTTTCTTTAATGCCAACTCGTGTAAATATGCGGTTGGGATTAAAAGAGATATTTGCGGTAGCGGACTGCAAATAGATATTTCTTTCGCCAATATGCTTCAACTGAACCATTTTTCCTCCCTTCTCACTAAGGTAGGCTTCAGCGGCTTCTACACCGGAGTTTTCGTTGTCGTGCAGGTTTATAAACACAATTCCAAAATAATTTGGCATATATATTTTGGTTTCAATCGCTACATTTTTGTGAATGAAATCAATTTTATTTTCCAAGGTGATTACTTGCAAAAAAGCTGCCTTAAACCCCAATACTCCAAAAAATATGAGTGCAAAGCCTAAATTCCTGTTCATAAGAAAAAAGTTACCGAATAACTATTTAAAACTGGTAATAAATATTTAGCTGGCTATTTGCCAACCGTACCAAAAGCAGTAAATGTTTTGGGGCATATTTTAACCAATTTACAAATTAATTTAAATTATATACATAAAAGATTGGATTTATTATATTAATAATTATTTGTTGGTCAGAAATATTTTTATAAAAAATCGTAGAATCACTTGTAATTATATGTTAACGTCACTATTTTGTGCTTAGAAAAAAGTAACGACATGAAAATTTCTATCCTTCTTACGCTTGCATTCAGCTTAATTTTAAGTACTTCTTTTGCCAAAATTTGGCGGGTTAATAATAACCAGGGAGTCAACGCCAATTTTACAACATTACAAGCTGCCCACGATAGTGCTTCCACCGGCGACACCATACACATTGAACCATCTTCAACCGCTTATGCAGGAATTACCATGCGTAAAAGATTGGTTTTAATCGGTCCCGGTTTTTATTTGGGAGAAAACCCTAATACCCAGGCAAATAAACAGACTTCTATTGTAAATGGTCTCACTATATACTGGGATGCGTCAGGATCAGTAATTATGGGATTGGATTTTAATGCAAACTCCATAAATGTATATGCAAATGATATTGTGATTAGGCGAAATAAGTTTAGTTCGCCTAATGGTGCCACTGCTGATTGGAGTACAGGAAGTGTAAATCTTTATTACTACAATAATAGCGGCAATCCTGCAGTCCAGAATATCATAATTACGCAAAATTACGGTCTTAGAGTGGATGTAAATTATGCTTCTACCGGTGTTTTAATCAGCAACAATTTTATTTCTTATTACGCCTACGCCGGAGAAGCCACCACCGGAACATCGCTTTCAGTTCAAGCTAATGCCATAGTAATTATTCAGAATAATATCATTAGAAGGGGCGCGTTTTCCGTAAACAATAGCTCTATCATTAATAACATAATGCTGGCCGGAACTTTTTCGGGTACAGGTAACCTTGTTAGCAATAACATTGGTAACGGCACCCAGTTTGGTACTTCCAATGGCAACCAGTCTGGTGTCGATATGTCAACCGTGTTTTTAGGTGCCGGAACCGGCGTGTCGAGCGATGGACAATGGAAGCTTGCTGCCGGATCTCCGGCAATTGCAGCAGGATACGGCAGCACCGTGCCAAACCCGGTTGATGCAGGCATTTTTAGCGGACAAACACCATACACACTTTCGGGTATTCCGCCTGTGCCTGCGGTATATTTCTTCGAAAACAAACCAATTGGCAGCAATACCGATCCTATAACCGTGACCATTAAGGTTAAGTCAAATAATTAATTTAACTGGCAACCTGGCATATGTGATAGCAGGATTTTTAAAGTGTGTTGGCTGTCAAGGTTTCCTAATATCTCTCTTATTTATGCTTCCATTTATACGATTATTTAAGAAGATATATTTTCTATTGCCTCTCTTGCTATGTACATACATGGCAAAGGCTCAAAATGTAACCAGGGCAGAATATTTTATAGATAATGATCCGGGTTTTGGTAATGCAACCGGAATACTTCTTCCGCCAGATCCCGCTCAGGATATTACCAGTTCTTTTCAAATTAATTTAAACAGTCAAACAAACGGATTCCACTATCTCGGCGTAAGAGCTTATGTTCCACCTTATGTTGTAAATACCGAAACCAAAGGTGGTTGGTCAGTTGTCAGCAGCAGGTATTTTTATAAGGAATCTTTTCCTACATCAACCAGTAGTCTAAGTGATATTGTTTCCGGTGAATTTTTTATAGATAATGATCAGGGATTTGGTAATGGTACACCTATCTCTTTTTCTCAGGCTAAAGATGTAACAAACGTTGCTTTTTCATTTAATATTTTAAATATCGACAACGGATTTCATCGGTTATATGTCCGGTTCAAAAATGCCGATGGTCATTGGAGCGTTACACAGACAAGAATATTCTATAAAGATGCCGTTTCGCCTTCAACCAATACCCTCCCAAATCTTGTGCAGGGCGAATATTTTATTGACAACGACCCTGGCTTTGGAAAAGGAAGCTCGGTAAATATTTCTCCGGGTCAAAACGATTTAACCAATATTGTTTTTTCAGCTAATATAGACACGCTTTCAAAAGGATTTCATCGCCTATACGTTCGTTTTAAAGACGCCAATGGCGCCTGGAGTTTATCGAGTCAGAGAATTTTTTATAAAGATGACGTGTCCAATGTCGGCAGCGTTCTTCCTGATATTGTAAAGGGAGAATACTTTATTGATACAGATCCTGGCTTTGGCAAAGCACTAAACCTGGGAGTTGTCGCTGGAAAAGATCTCAATAACCTTGCCTATTCAATTGATGTCAGCATTCTTAAAACTGGATTTCATAACCTTTTCGTACGGTTTCTTGATGCCAATGGAAAATGGGGACTTTCTAATACAAGGTCTTTTTATATTGATTCCTTACTGCCCTCTAATGGTGCATCGCCGGATTTAAGCAGGCTAGAATATTTTGTAGATACAGATCCTGGTTTTGGAAATGGAACCAATGTGCCGATTCCGCCCAATACCGCCAATATCAGCAACCTGATTTTTGAATTGGATATGTCATCGATATCCATTGGAAACCATACCGTATATGTAAGGGCGCGGGACTTAAATGGTAAATGGAGTTTGGTAAACAAAGGTGATTTTAAAATTGATGCCAGCACAGCTGTGCGGGTGGTGATTGGCACAGTGAATACCCAATTCTGCGCCGGTTCTCCCGTTAATATACCATTTACCGTAACTGCGCAATTTGGGTCAAATAATGTGTTTACAGCGCAGTTATCTAACAGCAGCGGCAGTTTTAATAACCCGGTAAACATCGGCACTTTAGCTGGTCGCGACAACGATACCATTAAAGCTACCATCCCTGCAAATACATCAGCAGGAACCGGATATAGAATTAGGATCATCGCAAGTTCACCATTCGATACCAGCGCAGCCAACAATGCCAATATCACCATCTCGAGAGTACCAGAACAATATTTTTATATTTCAGGTAAAAATGCAGTTTGTAATACTTTAGAAAACTATGCTATTACCGGCGGTGCTGCTTCAGGGGTTAAATATGTTTGGCAACTTTCTGGCGGAGGCAATTTACTTGACACAACAGGCGCGGCAGCAAGCGCTAACGTTCAATGGACCTCAGCAGGAACTTATACGCTAAGAGCAACCGCTACCAACGGCTGCGGAAATGGCTACACCAATACAATACAGGTGAGGGTGTACACAAATACTCCTCTACTTGTTCCCACAATTTCAGAAAGCGGTGGCTATCTGTATGCTACCTCTCCAAACGGTACCGAGCCCGTTGCAGCATATCAATGGTACAAAGAAGGTAACCCCATCCCAGGAGCGACAAACAGCTATCATTATCCCGCAACTAATTATGGCAATTATACGGCTGCCTATGCTACGCCATGCGGTACAGGCCCGCAATCTGGTATTTATGATTTCAGTTTCAGGCAGAACCAGACCATTACCTTTCAGCCACAACCGGTTCTGACATTCGGAACGCCTTATTATATCATCCTGGCAAGCAGCTCGTCATCGTTACCGTTACAATATAGTATTCAGTATGGCCCGGGCACTATAAATGGCGACACCCTGTTTATAAACGGGGCAGGCGTTATTTCGGTCAAAGCTTTCCAGGCAGGAAACGAGAATTTTTATCCGGCCACACTTTATTCCAATATACAAATTGACAAGGCTGCGGCTTCTATTGTATTCAGTAATCTTATACAGCCATATACCGGAACGCCAAAATCACCTTCTATAGTGGTTACGCCGAATGGCTTGTCATTTAGTACAACCTATAACGGCAGCGGTACACTGCCAGTGAATGGCGGAAAATATGAAGTGGTCGTAACCATTAATAATGCGAATTACGGTGGAACCGCGAAAGACACCTTAACCATTACCAGGATAAATCAGACGATCACACTCGCATCGGTAGGTGATGTAACTGCCGGCGATCCGCCTTTCAACGTTAGTGCCGCTGCTTCGTCGACATTACCAGTTGCCTTTAGTATCGTAACCAATCCTGCTGCTGGCGTAGCTACCATATCTGGCAACACTATTACACCCACAAGCGTTGGCCAGGTAACTTTAACAGCTACCCAGCCAGGTAATCAAAACTATAATCCGGTATCTGGTTCTGTAATTTTTAACGTAAAGGCCCGGGTTGCAAAAGATGTACAGGTTACGCAATTGGTGTCGCCGGTAAACAATTGTTTATTGGCAAATAACGAGCCGGTGAAAATCAGATTGTTTAATGCCGGTACAGAAACAGCGGCCAATTTTAATGTGTCGTTTAGGGTGGATAACGGGCCATTTGTAAACCAGCAATACAGCGGTAGCATTTTACCGGGCACTTCGGCTGAATTCACTTTCACTCAACCCGCCGATCTTTCTAATAATCAAACTTATCAATTTACAATTTTCAGTGCCCTGAACGGTGATGAAAGAGTGGTCAATGACACCCTGCGCACGGCAGTCACACATTATCTGCCCACTAAAAAGGGTACTTCCCCTGATCTATCTATCTGTAATGGCACGCAAACTACAATCAGCGCATTTGGGGGTGTAAATTATTTATGGAATACGACAGCTACCACTTCTCTGATTGCAGTTACCCCTGCTACAACAACAGATTATTCGGTAATTATAACAGATGCAAATGGCTGTAAACAATTTGATACTACTACCATAACAGTACTACCAGCACTTATTAAGCCGGTAATAATTGCAGACAAGAATAATGTTTGCGCCGGAGACAGTGTAAAACTGAGCACCAATATTGCAGGCAAAGTCGCATGGTTCAAAAGGGAAAATAACGAACAATACTTCATCGACTCAATGATATGGTTATATGTTAAAAATTCGGGAAGTTACTTTGCAAGGTATTCCAGTTCCAATGGTTGTGTTGCCCAGTCTGATTTGTTTGAGGTTGTAATAAATGCCAAACCGGTTGTTGCTGCTTCGCCCGCCAATTCAATGTGTTTAGGCGATACACTAACACTGTCTGTAATAAATGCATCAACCCACACCTGGAGCAATGGCAGCACAAAAGATACCGCCAGGGTAAGTCCAACAACTAATACCACTTATTATGTAAACGGAACGTATGGTAACGGATGTGCTTACTTTGACAGCAGTTTTGTAATAGTTAATGCTTCTGTTCCGCCTGCCGCAGTGTCCAATATGCTGCCCGAAAACAATTTACTAAACCTTGATCCTCCTGTTACTCTATCATGGTTACCGGGCAGTAATTCTGCATTCTACGACTTATTTGTATGGGAAAATGGTACAGCGAAACCAGGTACTGCTAACTATAAAAATTTAAATCAAATTAGTTATTCGCCCAGTGTTTTGCTTGGCAAAACCTACAATTGGCAGGTAATTGCAAAAAACACATGTTTTGCAACCGAAGGTCCCATACAAACCTTCTCTACGTCTGCCTTGCCAGATGTTATAGTCAATAGTTACCAGATACCAGATAATGCCACCGCCAATGGCAAAATAACCATTACCTGGGAAACGAAGAATATTGGCCAGGGTGGAACGAGAGATAAGAAATGGAAAGACTATGTCTGGCTTTCGGCAGATCTTGATTTACGTGTTGCCGACGATTTCCTGCTGGGCGAATTCGATAATCTTACATATCTAAATCCCGGCCAGTCTTATTTACAAACCAAACAAATACAGCTGCCCCAGGGCATAACTGGCACTTACTATTTATTTTTAATCACGAACACAAACGACGCATATTGCTGGAATTTGGTTGGTGAGGTATGTGCTACAGATCGTGGCCATCACTCCCGGTCGTTTGCCGAAACTAATACTCAAAATAACTTTATATATCATCCCATAACATTAACCTTACCACCGCTTCCAGACTTAAATATAGAATCCGTTGGCGTACCGACAAACGCGTTTTCAGGGGATAGCATTACTGTTCAATACCAGGTTAGAAATATTGGAGAAGCACCGGCAGTCGGCAGTTTAAAGTATCCGGTTAATTGCCAGGGTTCTGGTTCAACTGTTACACAGAATTATTGGACAGACAATATTTACATATCAAAAGACCCTGACTTTAATTTTACTACAGCCAGATTACTAACCGAAGCCCCTATAAGACTGGGAACACTTCAGCAATCACCCTGCAGGCCTATTGGCGATTCTTTGCAGATAGACAGTATCTACAACAAACCTGTAAGAGTTAAAATACCGTACGAATTCTTTGGTACCTATTATATTTACGTGGTAGCCAATTCAAAGGGCTTTTTCGAACCTTTTGTTCAAAACAATTATTACCGAAGCGATAGTATAAAAGTTGCCTTGCTGCCACCAGCCGACCTTATAGTTAATTCTTTAACTGTACCTGTAACGGCAAATGCCAACGAGAACATGCAGGTAAGTTTTTCGGTACTGAACGATGGCGCTAACCCGCCACGCGAAAATCAATGGACCGACAGGGTATATCTGAGCAAGGATTCTACTTTTGGACCACAGGCCATTCAGATTGCCAGCATTCCTCACTACCAGTATTCAGCCAATATTTTAAATAATGGCAATTCCTATACTGTATCAAATAGCTACCTGGTGCCAAAAGAATTATCAGGTAACTATTTTGTATATGTGTTTGCCGATGCCTTAAACAATGTTTTTGAATTTGACGGGGAAAGCAATAATGTAAGAAGAAGTATTAACACCATTTTGATTGGGTTAGGAAACAGGCCTGACCTGATAGTAAGCAGTATTACCCTGCCAGATACGATAACCAGCGCTAAGGCATTTATTATAAACTGGGTTACTAAAAATATTGGAGATAAGACTACTGGCGGCACAAGCTTTACGGACAGGGTTTATTGGTCTCAGCAAAAAACCTTTAATCCCGGCAGTGCTACTCAAATAGGATCAGTGCAAAACAACGCACCATTAGGCGTAAATGAATCTAAATCCAATTTTGTTTATGCTACACTGAACGTTAAAGTATCTGATTCCCTGTTCTTTTATGTTGTAACGGATTATAACGACAATATTTTCGAAATAAATGAAGCAAACAATATACTGTTTGCATCGAAAACGCTGGGCGATAAGGATCCTGTAATAGTAATTCTGCCCACGAACGCTATACCAGACCCAATTGTTGTTAGAAATGCTGTGGATCTTGAAGCTGTAGCGCTTATTGTTTCGGGCCAGGTTAATTCCGGGGAAGCCAAGGCCATCAGTTATACGATTACCAACAAATCAAACCTTTCGACCAGTATCTTTTGGTACGATCAGCTGTTCTTGTCAACAGATAGTTTGTTGGATGTTAATGATAAGTTCCTGGCAAGCTTTACCAAAAATGGCATTTTACCCAACCAATCCTATAGCCAGAACGTAAATGTCACCATTCCCAATGGCATCTCGGGTAAATACTATATCATTCTTTATGCCGATGGCAGCAATTCGGCTTTTGACACATTAAGAACCAATAACTTCCTGGCAACTTCTATCGATGTTACTTTAACACCGGCACCAGACCTTATTGTAAACACCCTGGCAGTACCTTCAATTTTGTATGCCGGTCAAACTTACAAAATTCCATACGCGGTCAGTAATCAGGGACTGGGTATAGTAAAAGCCACCCAGTCTTATTCAGATGGTGTTTATATAAGTGCTTCGCCCACTGGTAATATTTCACCTGTATTGATTGGCGCGAAACAAAAAATTGGCTCTTTAAATGCTGGTCAGCAATACAGCGACAGCATAACGGTTACGTTGCCGCTTAATCTTGCAGGCAATTATTACCTGGTTGTTTATTCGGATAAAGACAACGCTATTTTCGAGTCTGACGAAACCAATAACAGGCTTTCGGGTCTTACTGAGGTTATTTTGGCTAAGCCCGCCGACCTGATAGTGAGCAATATAACACTGCCGGCGAATACGCAATTAGGGGACACCATTACAGCAAACTATACAGTTAAGAACCAGGGCTCAAATACCGCCATCGGTAAATTGAGCGATGCAGTGTATTTCTCAAAAAATACCTCGTTCAACGCCCTGCAATCAACCCTGCTTGGCACAGCACAGAATAATATTTTCATTACGCCTGGTAAAGACAGTTCATTTAGCATAACCAACAGTGTAGAAGCGTTATTCCCAGGCGATTATTTTGGAATAGGCCGGACCAATATTTTAGGTTCCGTTCCGGAAAACGACCTTACCAATAATACTACGCCAACCACGGGCACCATTGCGGTCGGCGTTCGCGATCTTTTATTGAATACGCCCTTGGTTACCGGTTTACGTACATCCGCAAATCGCTACTATAAAATTTCGGTTACTGCCGGCCTCGATATGGTGGTTGACTTAACTGGTAACAACCCATCGGCGCATAACGAATTTTATTTGGCATACAATAGAATTCCAACTCCTAATGATTACGATACCAAAGGCAATATCGCACAACGGGCAAACCAACGGATCATTTCGCCAGACACCAAAGAAGGCAACTATTATTTGCTGGTAACCTGTTCGTACGATGCAGGCCAGCAATCGGTTACGCTGCTGGCAAGGGCCTTATCATTCTCTCTTACATCGTGTAACCCGGTTGTAGTGGGACAGGGCCAGGTATCCACCGCAATTGAAGGCGCGGGTCTGCGGGCCGGGGTTCAGTTTAAACTGATGAAAGGCGTTACCACTGTTAGCCAGGCAATCGTTGAGAACATCAACCTGGTCAACAGTATGGAGGCGACCGTGTCGTGGGATTTGACGAATGTGCCAGTGGATGTTTATGATATTGTGGCGGTTAATCCCGGAGGTGCCGAAGCGAAATTGAGCAATGGGCTAACTGTTCAAAAATCGACCGGTTACCAGATGGATTATTACGTGGCCGCACCGCAGGTTTTAAGGATTGGACGCAATGCTTTTTATACCTTCAACTTTAGGAATACGGGCAATGTTGACATTCCATTTGTTCAGTCTCAAATTGTAATACCCGCCACTTCTAACCTGGTAAAAATTAATACCGAAGGCAATGTGAACACCAGGCAGATGATGAATCCATACGGGGATTCACTGGTATTTGCAAATTATTCAACGCTGGGTGATTTTAAAATGATCCCGCTATTTACCAGGCTTTGTAAAGCAGGCGAGCAGTTCAGCGTGACCGTTTTACTTGATAAATTCACTGCCGGCACTTATTCGGTTGGCGCAGCCACAGAAGGCTTCTCTGTAAAGGAATATGTGCAAAAACAATACAGTACCATTGAAACAATGCGTACGCTTGAATTGAATAACCCAGGCCAGTTTGCAAACAGCCCTGCCTTTACCGTTCTTGCAAATAATAAACTCGATTTTAGAAATGTATTATTGACCGAGTTCTTCAAAATGGGTATTCTGTCACCTGCAGACACTGTTGGTGTTGATGGCGAATGTGCGGGATGCGGATTGGGTGACAATACGGATAATTCGCAGTATGCATTTAATCCGGGAGGCAGCCCCGGATTGCTTACAGTGGCAGCTGCAATTTTTGGCCCCGGACAAACTTACTTGTGGGAGATTAATAATTATGGCACCGCAGCCGGTCATAACCCGGGATGGGATCTGATAAAAGCCCAGGGAGTAATTGACATAACCGCAACTGCTGCAAACAAGTTCATCATAAAACTTTCTTCTTTAGGGTTAAGTAACAACACACCTGATTACCTGGCTAATTGGTATCCGGGCGTTGATACCTGCTGGCCAATAGCCATTGCTGCAGGCGGCATTACCAACTTTGATGTAAATAAATTTAGCCTGGATATAAGCGGGTTTACTGCATACAATAATTTGTATGGCGGATCATTCTCCATTTCTTTACGTGGCACCGATACGTTAATGCTTTGCTTTAAAGCATTTGTACCGGGTGTAGGCCAGCCTGGCGTGCCAGGCGGTATGGGTGGCCCTGGTCAGCCCGGCAGTCCCGGAGGTCCCGGTGGCCCCGCTGGTCCTGGTACTCCTGCCGGCCCTGGTGGTCCTGGTGGTCCGGGTGGTCCTGGAACCGGTACCAATCCTCCTGGCCCTGGTGGCCCCGGTGGTCCTGGCGGTTCGGGTACGGGTAGTCAGCCCGGTGGTCCTGGCGGTCTTGGTGGTCCTGGCGGAACCGGTAATCCCGGTGGTCCTGGCGGTCCCGGCGGACCTGGTGGTCCTGGTGGTCCGGGCGGTGGACCTGGTGGTCCTGGTGGACCTGGTGGTCCGGGCGGTCCCGGAGGCCCTGGTGGTCCGGGTGGCGGCCCTGGTGGTCCTGGTGGTCCCGGTGGTCCGGGCGGCGGTGGTCCTGGCGGTCCCGGCAGCCCCGGCGGTCCCGGTGGTCCTGGTTCTCCCGGCGGTCCTGGTGGCCCTGGTGGTGGTGGTCCTGGTTCGCCTGGCGGTCCTGGCGGCGGTCCCGGTGGAGGACCTGGTGGTGGGGCCGGAGCACCTTGTGTTCCACCTGCACCAAGTTGGCTTGCTTGTCAGGGTATTCCATGGCTTGTAGGTTGCGGTTTAACCGGTTATGGATGTTATAGTTTGTTTGTTTCCGGCGGAACAGCCGTAGGAGCAGCCGGCGGTGCAGCGGCATTTGGAGTAGGTGCATTCTTTGGCGCGGCTGCAGGTGCAGCGGCTGGTGCTTTTGTGGCAGGATTTGTTTGTGGTTCTGGTGCCGTAACCTGTCTGTCTGGAAACCTGACTCTGCCTGGCAAAATTGTGAAATGGTTAATTTGTAAGCCTGTAGTGGCTTCATGCGACCCGAACGAGATTCAAGGGTCGGCTGGATATGGCCCTTACAAAATGGTTGCTAAAAACGAAACCCTTAACTATACTATATTGTATGAGAACGATCCCGAGTTTGCAACAACAGCGGCGCAGCGTGTTATAGTCAGGCAGCCTTTAGATAAGAATGTAAGTGCCGGAAGCCTTAATATAGGAAGTTTTGGTTTTAGAAACTTTGTATTCAATGTTCCTCCGGGACTTGCAAATTATACCACTACATTAAATCTTGTTGATTCATTAGGATTTAATGTTCAGGTAACAGCTGGTTTAGACGTTGTTAACCGCGAAGTATTCTGGGTATTCCAAACAATTGATCCGTTAACCGGCTTACCACCTACAGATCCATTTGCCGGATATTTAGCTGTCAACGACTCAACAGGCAAGGGCGAAGGTTTTGTAAGCTATACAATAAGGCCATCGGCCAGCACCGTAACTGGTGATAGTATTGTTGCCAAAGCAAGTATTGTTTTTGATATTAATACGCCCATTAGTACCAACACGTATGTAAACCTGATTGATGCTGTAGCACCTGTTTCGTCCATAATCGCCTCATCGCTTGAGGTGCAGCAGAATACGCTGATATCACTTTCAGTACAGGCTTCAGACGATCTGGGTGGTAGTGGTTTAAGATCATCTTACGAACTATACTACTCAGAGAATGGAGGAACTTTTGTTCGGTACGACAGTACCTTTAGTTCAACCAACTTCAATTTCGCCGGTAAGCCGGGCAGTACTTATTGCTTTAATATTATCGCGACCGATAATGTGGGTAATAGAGAGCCATTGAAAGAAGAGTGTACGGTACAGGTTAAGCTAGATGGAACGGGTCTTCCGGTAACGTGGTTGTACTTTAATGGAAGCCAGGCGGGTAAAGATGTTGTTCTAAACTGGTCAACAGCTACCGAAATTAATTCAGCAAGATTTGTAGTGCAGCGTTCAATTGATGGCAGAACCTTTACAGATATAGGGTTTGTTAATGCAGCAGGTAATTCCTCGATTACTCAAAAATATAGGTTTACCGATGTGAACGCTATTGCGCTGAATGAACGCCGGTTATATTATCGCCTGCGCCAGGAAGACAAAGATGGAAGGGCAGCTTACTCATTGATTGTTCCTGTTCAGATTACGTTGGATAACCAAAACATGATCGTAAGTGTAGCGCCAAACCCATTCTCATCGCAGTTATCTGTAAGCATCAACAGTTCCGCGGTTGCGGCAGGGCCAAAGGATAAAGCCGAGCTCTTTACTATAGACGGAAAAATAATCTATACGCAGACCATCAGCGGATGGTTAAACAATTCGAGGGTAATGCTTAAAAATATGCCTCGGTTAGCCCAGGGTATTTATATTTTAAAAGTGTATGTTAATGATGAAATATTTAATATTAAAGT
>JBBRCW010000025.1:0-33032 GCA_038204535.1 Chitinophagales bacterium
CCATGGAATGAATTCCATGGTTACAATGCTGGCCGAGGCTATGCCTCTGGTAACATTTTGTTTTTCCGCTTTCTTTTTACAAAATTTATCGTTTTTAGTTCCATGGAATGAATTCCATGGCTACAACGCTGGCCGAGGCTACGCCTCTGGTATAATCCGGGTTTTCCTTTTCATAATTTAAAATTTATTGCTTCTATTTCCATGGATTAAAATCCATGGTTACAACGCTGGTCGAGGCTACGCCTCTGTTATAATCCGGGTTTTCCTTTTCGTAATTTAAAATTTATTGCTTCTATTTTCATGGATTGAAATCAATGGTTACAACGCTGGTCGAGGCTACGCCTCTGGTATAATCCGGGTTTTTCTTTTTATAATTTAAAATTTATTGCTTCTATTTCCATGGAATGAATTCCATGGTTACAATGCTGGCCGAGGCTATGCCTCTGGTATATTAAGGGTTTTTCTTCTCATTTTCCATGGATTAAAATCCATGGTTACAATGCTGGCCGAGGCTATGCCTCTGGTGTAATCCAAGGTTTTTTTTCTTTCCCCATGGATTAAAATCCATGGTTACAATGCTGGCGGAGGCTACGCCTCTAATAACAATTTTTTTCTCACCATTTCTAATATAAAATTTACGGCTTTTATTTCCATGGAATGAATTCCAAGGTTACTATGCTGGCCGAGGCTGCGCCTCTGGTAACAATTTGTGTCTCGGCTTTCATAATACAAAATTTACGGCTTTTATTTCCATGGATTGAAATACATGGTTACAATGCTGGCGGAGGCTACGCCTCTTGTAAATTAATGAAATACATCCTTATTTTTCCGCTACGGCAAAACTTATTGTATCGTTCTTTTTTGGCTTGTTTACTTCAAAATTGATTCGGTAAATAGTATCACCCCATTTTTCGATTATTCCCCTGTCTTCCATTGCGGTTAAGGGGACTTTTTCAATTTTCGCTCCCATTTGGTTCGCATTGTATTTAATTACAAAGTCTTTGGCAACGCCTTCCTTTGTTTTGTATTGAATGGTAACTTCCCCGGGTTTTAAAAGCGCGGCAGGATAGCTTGTCATTAAGTGCTGTGTAATCTTATCGGCTTTAGATAATGCAATCACATCCGTTACCTCAACATTCTTTCCACGGTTTAACCGAACTGACCTTTGCCAGCTATTAACTCCTGCAGTTTCGGGATAGGACTTTGCCATGTCAAGAGACAATTGAGCCGACTTTTTATCATCCTTAAAAACCACATTGTTTGCTTTGTACCGGGCACCCGGCAACTGGTTAATACCGTTGATGGTTGGCACATTGTGATAATCCGAACAATTGTACCAAATGTCGTATCGCAGGCTGCTGAATGTTTTGCGGGTGTATGTGCCGCGGCCTACATCAATCAGCAGCGGCTGGCCATCGAAATACACCACATAATTGCCTATGTCGTTATGGTTATGGCTTTCATCGTTATGTCCACCTTTGGCGGCTACAAAAAGGCCATCGGTACTGCCTTCTTTATCCCGAACCACCATTACCTGTATGTCGGGTAACCATACGCTTGCGGGTAAGGGTAAACCCTGCTGCGCCTTTTGATATTCGTTCTGCATAAAAACTGAAAAGAAGTTTCTGAAAAAATGGAACCTGCCCACCTTGCCTTCTTCCGGTTTGCGATAGAACGCACCAAACTTCATCATGTCCGGATCGTTAATATCCTTGCCATACCGATAAATCATATTGGCAGCCATGGACGGTTGCGGATCCGCATCGGCAAAATTCAAAAAATATTTTTCTCCTATTTGGGCACGATAAATAAACCTCCCCATGTTTTTAAACTTTTCGTCGTTGTACACATAGCCAAACTTATTATTGGTAGCCAGGTTCAGCATAGCGATGTTATCGTACAGAGAAGCGCCTGCTGCACCCCAGTAACCCGGACCTTCGTCACATCCGCCATCCTGCGGGTAGGGATTTACAAACTCATCAAGAACCCATAAAATTTTTGAAACGGCGGCAGTGCGTTTGTCATCATCTTTCTCTAATAATAAAACCGCGTTTAACCAATTACTGCAAATCCATGGATTCCAGTTATTAGGCGGGCGCCCGTTTGCATTTTTGGTCATCCATCCATGCTGTTTGGTCATTAATGGCTGAAAAATGCGGTAATTGGTCTCATTGTAAATACGCTTTCTTATCTGCGGCGATACAGCGTCCAGCTTTTCTCCCAGGTAATAATCAACCCAGGCCAGGTAAGTTGCCGTTTCGGCAGCAAATAAATCAACAAATGGCTGCGATACATCCATTAATCCTTTGTATTCTTTTGTTTGCGGAAGGTGTGCCGGCACTCCCCACCACGACTCCTCGCATATGGACCATACACCGTTAATTATCTGATCTATAAACCTGCCTTTGTTCTCATAAATTTCCGCTAACAACAGCGTTCCCAATACGCCTCTTTTTTCAAAACTTACTTTTTGATATTCATCCCGGTCGCCGGTGCGTTCAATTAACAGCGACTTTGTAGCAGGTATGTAAGGCCATACATAGTCTTTGTATTTTTCCGCATCTTCCAGGTATGACTTCATCATGGCCTCATCAGCTTTGGACCAACCCGCCCGGTCGTTAAGCCTGGGAAACGGTGTCCATTGCTTTGCAGGTATCAATATAGCCTTCAGCTCATCTTTAGCGTATTTTCCACTTAATAAATTTGTTTGGGCCGAAAGGTGAATTGAACCAAACATCAATAATGCGATAACTAATTTTTTCATACAGCATGTATTTATTGAAAATGAATTGAGCCATTTATAACAGGTGGTACTTTGATTTCAACCCCACTTTTTACTTTTAAAAGCGGCAGGGTGCTTTGCTTTCCATCAACCGTAAGAACTGCCTTTGAATCGTTTGTAAAGGGTACTAAAATAGTAGTTGACTGGTTACAACTTACTTCCAGATTTTTATTGTTGATGATAACATTTGCGGACCCGTTTGCCAGGCCGGTGCTAATTACGAAACCATCGTACGAAACATGACTTCCGCTGCCAAGGTAGAGGTAGTGAACCAAATTATCCGCCAAACCAATAACGGCAAAATTTCCTTTGAAGGTGATATTGTTGCGGATGATTTTTGCCTCTGCACCGTCGGATTGCAGAATGAACTGTTTTGAACCATTTGTATTTTCTACCTGCATCGCTGTAAACCTGCCGGTACTGTCTGTATCAATCCTTTCAATTTTTGAAACCGTGTAATTGTCTTTGCCAATGTATGGTTCGTACACGGCAACAAAAGGTCTTTTCCATGCCTCTCCCTGCTGTCTGCTTATTAAAGTGGGCGTTGGCTTATTACGGAAAGCAACATCTGCCGTATTGGTTTGCGGCCCGCTGCCTGTATAAAAAGATCTGCCTTCTTCTGCTGAAAATAATACCTGCATAAATTTTGAAACTTTGTCCGCTTCATGCAAATCAAAAACAGCGGTCACGGCTTTGTTCGTTTCCCCGGTCGTTTTAGTGTCAGTAATCTCCCTTATACCCGGCGGGTCAAAGGGTTTTTGGCTGATGGGAAATGCAACGTTTGCAACGGCAAGCGGTCGCCTTTCGGCTGATAGTAACGCTATGCTGTTGCCCACATTATGGTAAATGTATTCGTTGCTTTTTGGGTGGGCTGAACGAAAAACATCTACATAATATCCTGATGATGGAGCCGTACGGATGATGGCAAGCGTTCGTTGCTGTTTTGTTTTGGTGGATGGTTCAGTATAATTGGTAGTGGTAAACGAGCAAAACGGCGAAATAGCCTCATTATTGGCTTTTGGTTCCATTGCTGCCAAAGCTATAGCCCCCATGTTTTTAGTGCCACCACCGCCTTTAAAATTGTTTACAGGGCCAGATTGGCCGCCTGCGACTACCGTATTATGCGCCGCCCATTGGGCATAATAATTTACATGCATGGGGGCTTCATACGTCAGACCTTTTCCGGGATCGGGCCCCATAACCGTACCGGCGCCATACAGTTCCATACTCATGCCATTTGCATGGTTGTGATTATAGGTGGCACCCTGCACCACATACATTAATCCGGTTTCCTTATCGGTTCCGTTTCGCTGCACATAGGCCTTTGCAAAATCAAGTTCACCGCTGCGTGGCCACTGGTAGGTAATGCCTGTGTTTTTGGGTATAGACGGCAGATACGAAAGCAGGCCAATATAATCGGCTGACGATCTCTTGTAACCTTTTTTGTTGATCAGTACATCCATGGCGGCGGTCAGTTGTGGCAATAATGGATCGTTATATTTCTTTGCCATTACCAAACCAAGTTCAAGGCATTCGGGACTTTGCGATACCGGCCCCGTATCTCCAATGGAAGGGGCGCTGAAATTTGGAAAGGAGTATTTGAGCATAACATAAGATGCCTGCAGCAGCGCGGGAAAATCCCTGAAAACTGAATAGCCATTTTTTTCCATCGCCACACCCGAAACAAGCAGGCTGCTCACAGGAAAATTGTGATAGCCGCCCGGCTCTTTCCAGTGGCCATCGGGTGTGAGCCACTTGCTAACCACCGAGGGCAAAGCAAGGTGCCCGCAACTGCCGCTAATAGTATCCTTGTTTAAATAAAAATTCAGGTAATAATCCCGGCGCTTTTTATCTTCCAGCGAAAGGGCTGCAAAAACCATAGCGGGTGTTTGCGCGGCAAACCAGTTATTGTTCCAGAAGCCGCGAAACGTCATGGTATGGGCAATTTTTTCGAAAACATTTTCATACCATTTTGTTTCGTAATTATTTTTATGAATGTAGTTGTATAAAAAATCATAGGCCAGTGTAAGCGTTTCATAATTGCCATCGCCCAGTGTTTGAATAGATAAAAATCCGGTACGGCAGGGGCCTTCAATCGGGTTTTGATAGAATGCTCCACGGGCCCATTGACTAAGAATATCTGCGGAAAACTTAGCATATTCTTCTTTACCGGTAAGCCAAAAAACAATTGCTGCATCCAATGCAAGCTGGTTAATGTTTCCGTTTATCTTTTCAACAAACGACTGCGGGTTCACCCATTCTTTTTTCTTGTCAGGCGCATTTCTTTGCAACAACATTTTCATAGACGTGTCGTTAGGCACCAGTTCTTCAATGGAGGGGAAACGATACGAATAATTATCAGCAGTAATGGGAGGGCGCTTATGCGGCGAAACACGAACGGTAGGGTAGGGCGCATCACCATCATAGCCCACCAGCTCCGTTCCATCATCATCCGAAATAAAACGGGTGTACCGTTTGCCGTGTATCCGGTTCATCAGGTAGCGGCTCAATATCCATTCAGGGTCAGTTTTGTGTCTTTCAACATAGGGTGTTACCTTTTCCACTATGTCATCATACACTTTTTTGGCCCACGTTTCTTTTTCAATTTTTTGTAAGATGAAGGCTTTGTCTGCGGGTTTCACCAGAATATGCGGATGTTCAGATTGAGCGTTTGCCTGAATGCAGGTGATTTGTAAAATGATGAAAAGAATTAAAAGAGATGTTTTTATTTTGTTTCGGTTTAAAATGGCAAGAGGTCTTTTCATAATTGAAGCTGATATAGTTTTTGGTTAAACGCATGCAATGGAACACGGATTACACGGATAAAATGGATGGTATTTAAAAGATAAAGGATCTATTTTATCCGTTATATCCATGTCATCCGTGTTCGAATTTTATATCCATTTCGTCCGTGTTCAAAGTCTACCGGGTGTTTGGAAATCATTTTTCATATCATAGGGCAGTTGGTAGACATCTCCTTTTTTGTTGCAGAAATATAAATGCGATGCAGAGAATTTGTCCGCATTGCCATCCGCCCAAAAAGAATAAAATTCATCGTTTGCATGCAACGGCCTGCGGGCATATGTATGATTGCGGTCACTATGGGCGGTCAGGTTTTTTACTTTTTTCCATGTGCTGCCTTCATCCCTGCTTTGCCAAAGTGCCATTTCACCGCCGGTTCCCCATTTTTGCGGACCGGCTTCGGTTGGGCCTATTATCCGCCATACATTTTTGTCAATATACAAACTGCCCATATCGTAATTATGGGTAGAAACCATGGCTTTCTTTTCATTCCATTGGCCGTTTTTCCAATGCAGGATCATCCACTCCCGGGGATCGCCTTTTGGGCCGGGAGCATAATCTTTACTTACTACGGCCAGCATCACCGGGTTGCCAACTTTATCAAAATTTATATCGTTCAGGTAAACCAGTTTTCCCTCAGCTTCGTAATCTTTAACCAGGGCCGGGCACTGAACATTGCTTAAAGGAAGCTGTAACGTTTTGCCGTCAATGGTTGTCCACGTTTTACCCATATCGTCTGTTTGCGCCAGGTACACATTGGTTCGTTTGTTTACATCGCCGCCGGGGTGGTAATTAAATACCGAAACAACACGACCATTTCGTTGATTACTTATTTGATAATGGCCACCCATGCCTGCCAGTTTTTGTTCCTGCGGCCACTGCCGCCCGTCGGGGCTGGTTGTCCAATACAATTCGCGGCCATTGGTGTATTTTGTAAACAGGTACAGAAACCATTTTCCCTCTATCCACCAGGGTTGGGGATAGGTCATCTCACCGGTTTTAATTTCCTCAAACGCATTAATAGCATAGGGGGTTTTTCCCTTAAAGATGAAGCCGGGCCGTGAGGTGTTTCGTCCGCTTACAAACACCCATAAGTAGCCCTGCGGATCAATGGAAATAGAGGCATTGTCGTGCGGATCATCTACTCCTTTTTTATCGTAAACGATTACCGGTTTTGGCACTGCGTGTTTTTTATGATCGTAGTAAGAGAGCATGATCAGCAAATGCTTCTCATCTTTCTGAGTAGTACCACCATACACGAAATATGTTTTGTCGGCTGTCTTGCTGTAAATGGCCACCGGTATATGGCTTGAGGTATATGTACCCAAGCCACCTGAATATTTATCTCCATATTCTGTAAACTGGCCCAGGGTGAACCATAATCCTTTATAACCGTCTATGGTGGCAGGTTGTGCACTGACTAACCCGCTAAATGCCAGGGCAATGGTTATTAAGACTGTAGTGATATTTTTAAATGGCAGCATAGGCTTATAGCACAATTTCGAAAATGGTTCTTTTTATTATTGTTTTTATTTTGATCGATTCTATACGACTGTGACTTTGTTTGTTTAGGCCGATGGGATGCTAACCTGGTTGCAGATGTTCCTTCACCAGGCTAATTAAAACATTTTGCCGCCAAATCGCCCGATGCCATTCACCATTTACTTACTCCAGTTTTGTAAAGGTTGCTTTTTCAAAGGCGTTTTTATTACCGTACCCATAGGCGTTAGTGTAACCGTTAGCGCTGTTTTGGTATTTCCTGGTTGTTGTAATTCAAATCCAACCAGGGTAGTTCCCGGGTTGGGCGCATCGTAGTCGTGCGGAGGATCGGTTGACCAGGTTTTCATAATAATATTGCCCGGTTCTTTTACTTCCAGTATGAGCACCTTACCGTCTTTGGTTAGTTCGGCGGTATTCTTCCCGGTAATTTTTACAGCGGCAGGTGTAAGCATGGTCCAGCGAATGGTGGTTTGCTGCGGTAATGTTTGTAATTCATCTCTTACAACCACATATTTATTATCAACGATTCCAACACCTCTCTGTGCTTTTGCAATGGCTCCTTTGTACACTTCCGAAATATCGAATACTGCATTTTTAAAGGCCGGCTTATTTGAATAACTCAGAAGCGGCGCCGAGCCGGTAACCCGCTGATGCTGGTCGTTAATGGTGAGGGTATTGTGAACCTGGTTGATGTATCGAAAAACGGTCCAGCGCTGGGCATCCTGTGTGCGGCCAAAGATTGACATTCCTCTTGACTCTAAGGATTCATATTCCTGCGCTCCAAAGTCCATGGCCCATCGCACACCGTTTGCCTCCATTATAAACGAACCAATATCCATATGCGCATGATTGATGGAAACCGAACCTCCTTTTGCCGCTACATAAATGGCATTCGGATCGGTCCATGAGGTGCGCATCATAGCGATCGGATTCTTTCCTTTTCCTGCCCAGGTGCCATATTTTGGTGCTGTAATTGCTTTTAAGCTCATCGATCCGTTCCAGATCATGAGAGCAGGTATCAACCTGTTCTTTACATGTGATTTGAGATCATTTTCCATCAGCCTTCTTTTTTCTACCCATAATACTGATGGATCATTGAGTTTATTGGCAAACCAAAACATAGCAGGTTGTAATCCGCCTCCTGGCCCTGAATCAGAATAATTAAATGGACTGCCCGATGGTCCGGTCATGTTTTCTAAAAAGCGGGCGGTGTTTAAAAAGCCAGGTTTACTGTTTAGCCCAAAGTCGGTGCCGAATGCTTTTTCCATAGCGCTGTTAAACATTACATTAAAGCTGGTGCCGTAACCCCAATAACCATATCCCTCAGGGTATATACCGTCAGGTCCATAATCTTTCATAGCCAAGACAATTGACCCCAATGCACGGTTTATTACTTTTTTTGCCAGTTCGGGTTCATCTTCATAAATAGCGAGTGCCCCATACGTCATACCCGCATTGCACACCTGGTTCCAGTTATGTTCGGCCTTTAACCAGCTGTTATATTTATTATCAAAAGAGGGTTCAATGCCTTTGGTAATGATTGCCTGTTTAATTATATTTTTTGATGAAGCAGGCAACTGGTTAAAAAGCCAGTCATAGCCTATCGCCATGGCCATGGTCATTTCACCTACATCTAAAAAGTGCGTTGGATTCCAGTCGGTGAAGGCTGCAATCGCTAACATTTCCTTTTCGGCCCTCTCAACATATTTTAGTTTACCGGTTAACCGGTATGCATAACTTAAGATGAATAGCCGACGCAATGCCTCTCGTGATTTGTCTAGTAAACGTCTCCCTATTTTGATTCTTTCAACCGGGGCCAATACTATAATATTATCTCCTTCATTTATAATCGCCTGGTTCATTCCGCTCCAGGTGGGGTCTGCTGCAATGGTTCTTTTTATGGCCTCTTCTTCGCCCTGGAGCATTAATATGCGTGGATGGCCCGGAAGCTTGGTTTGATCATTAATCGGTTCTTGCTGGGCTAAACATGTAGAACCAGCGAGCAAAATAATTAGAAAAACAAGGAAGAATTTTGGCATAGCAATTTGATATAAGTATTACGAAATGGAAAAAAGTGATCTGCAGAAAGCAGCAATTTCTGCCTGAAAATAACCAGAAGTAAAATGTAAACACACTTTAAGATTAAAAACACGCATTTCAATCGTTATATATTGATAGCGATCAAAAAGCATTGAATGAGTCTGGTAGCACTTTCCCTTTAAATTTGCGCTCAATTAAAATTGCAGTCATCATGAAATTCTTTTCAAAACCTTTTGTTGGGTTATGTTTTATTTTTGTTCTTTCTTTTTCAAAGGATAGCACAGTACCTGTAAAACAAGCCATGCAGCAGGTGCAGGTTCAGCTAGCTGATATGTACAAGGCCAACAGCGACAGCACCATGTACCCGCGTTCTACTAAAAATGACGGAACACTCTTCAAAGTACGCTCTCAGGATTGGACCAGCGGATTTTATCCGGGTTCGTTGTGGCTGATGTATGATTATACAAAAGATAAGCAATGGGAGCAGATGGCGCGCAAATGGACTGCGCCCCTGGCAAAAGAACAGTTTAATAAAGGCACCCACGACCTGGGCTTTATGCTTTATTGCAGTTTTGGTAATGGCTACCGGTTAACCAACGATCCGGCATATAAGGCCATAATGATACAGGGTGCCAAATCGCTGATCACACGTTTTAATAAAAATACCGGTGTTATAAAATCGTGGGACCATGGCGCATGGCAATACCCTGTTATCATAGACAATATGATGAACCTTGAATTGCTGTATTGGGCATCGAAAGTGACCGGTGACCCGGTTTATAAAAACGTAGCCAATACGCATGCATTAACAACTTTAAAAAACCATTTCAGGCCCGATAACAGCAGCTATCATGTTATTGACTATGATACCATTACTGGTAAAGTTTTGGCAAGGGTTACTCACCAGGGCTATGCCGATGAATCGGCGTGGGCAAGGGGACAGGCATGGGGCATGTACGGTTATACGGTGGCCTATCGCGAAACAAAGGACAAACGCTTTTTAGCACAGGCGCAAAAGATCGCCGGTTTCTTTATTAATCACCCCAGGCTTCCCGAAGATAAAGTGCCGTATTGGGATTTTGACGATCTTAAAATTCCAAATGTAACCAGGGATGCATCGGCGGCGGCTATTGCAGCATCCGCTTTACTGGAACTTCAAAAGTATTCGCCTGAAAAAGCAAAGGAGTTTACCAGTGTGGCCTCGCAAATTTTGACCAGCCTGTCATCACCTGCTTATTTAGCCAAAACAGGCTCTAATAACAATTTTATACTCATGCATTCAACCGGCCATTTACCTGGTGGCTCCGAAATTGATACGCCCATCAATTATGCCGATTATTATTATATTGAAGCCCTGATTCGTTATAGCAGAATGAAAAAATAGGAAAGGTATTTATACTAAAGCAGGCACGTTAACCGCATTCAAATTAATGCAATTTAACGCGCCTCTTAATTTTTATAGAGACCTTTCGGCTGATAACCGACATTCACTATAAAACCTGTATTTCTTTTTAGTCCGCCGATGAACTGCTTTCGTCCACTATAGAAGACGACTTGTTACGAAGAATGAATATTGAACTTGTATAGACAATAAGATGCTTGATTTTAACTCTAACTGCCTTTTACAAATTTGAGTACTCTGTAGGCTGTGTTGTTGTTGCAATACACCAGAACCGAATACATACCCGAAGCCAATGCGGGCAATGGCAGCATGTTATTGACCAGGTTGCCCTTAGCAGCCAACTGCCCCGACGCATTGAACACCTGTACAAACTGCAGGGCATAGGGCGACTTCAACCTTAACACATTGCCGACAGGATTGGGCGCTATGCTTACAGACTTCAGCACATCGTCGCAGGCGGTATTGGGGCTGATTGGAACGTTACACCTGTTTACTTTTATGGTACGTTCAACCTGGCCAAGGCAGGTTACTTCATCAAAATAGGTGTAAGTAATTGTATGGCTTCCTACACCCGCTTTCATGGGCGAAAATTGGTTGCCGGTTATGCCTGGTCCGGCAAATTTTCCCGCCTGCGGACTGGCAAAAAGTGTAATGGAGCTGTCGAATATACAAACACTGTCTGGCGGGCTCCAGTTGAAATTTGGTCCGGCAGCTATCCTTACAGTTTTTAAATCGTTGAACCAACAACCTTGTCTGTTAATTTGTAACTCAACCGACCCGTTATTGCCTACAGGCGACCATGCTACATTCACGTAAGGCAAATTGGCGGGGCCGCTTATGGTTCCGCCACTAACACGCCAACTGTAGCTTACATCATTTAAAATGGGCGCAAAATATTGGTTTACATAATTGCCATTTGCGCATATATTTTCAGGGCCGGATATGGTTACAGTCAGTGGCAAAACATCTACCGTTTTTGTTATGCTTCCATAACCAGTGGCGCCTGTGCTAAGCACAAGGGTAACCTTAAAAGTTGCTGCCGAATTGAATGTGTGCTGAACCGAACTGCCGGTTTGTACCGCTGATCCATCTCCAAAATTCCAGGTAGCTATGTACTTATCAAAACATAAGGCCGAAAAAGTAAACGTATTGCAGTTTATCGCGCTGATGTCAAAATCGGGAGCCGCTGGCGATGGCTGCCTTGCATCAATAAAGTTAGGTATGCTCACCCCTGTCCGAATTTCATCATTGGGCTGCCGCATGTTTATCAGGTAACCATTTACGGTTACTTTTTGCCATTCATCGGGACTGGCAATCTGTGCAAAATAATGTTCCTGGGTGGTCACATAAATCTGGTTGTCGGGGCCCGGCTGCATAGAAGCGGCAACGTAAAAGCCTGGTGCATTTATAATATTGTATGTCATGTCGCTGACCTTGTATTGAAACAACCAATAAGGTTTTCCATTGGTGGCAAGATTGGAACTGCGAAACAGGTAAAAATATTTGCCATTGGGGCTGAAGGCTACGCCGGATTGTATGTTATTATAACCTGCAACATCCCTTATTTTTATTTCGTTTGATACTTTGCCTGTCCGGTTGTCAAAATTGTACAAAGCGCCAGCTTCTATACCGTTGTATCCATGTGGCGAACCGAGTACCAACTTGTTGCCTTGCCGGTTTGATTTTAGCTGGTTGCCGCTTCCGCCAAAACCGGGATGGACAAAGCCTGAAGATATCACCGGTTGCTGCGCTGCATCAATGCCATTTTCAGTTACCAGGAAGCTGTAGAATTTTGTGTCTTCCCTGCCAAATCCTTTAACAATTATCCAATAATCAATACCGTTGCAGTGCGGCACAACGGTTAAAAATTGAGAAAATCTGTTGGGCAAAGATGAATGACTGAACTGAATGTAAGCATATACCGAATCAGCATCAACATCAACCAAAATAAACCTTACACCCGATGGCTTTTCGTCAAAATCCGGATAAGCCCCTGTAATAAAATATTTGTTTTTGTGGCCGGGAAAAGGAACATAATACAAACCCGATGAAGCATTGATATCGCTGACGCCAAATATGGACGACCTGCTTATTTTTTTATGGTGCTTATTCCATACACCAACACCGTTGCTGTAAAACAACAGGTTACCCATGGAGTCACTAATGCTAACGGTGCCCGCAATAAATGGTTGTAGTTGGGTAGGATAAGCAAGCTCTCCATGAATACTTTTATTGTTAAATGCAACTTTGGTTTGTATAGGATGGCCCGAAGAAAAGTCGATGGAGCCATAGTTGCCAAAATACCAGTTAGACATGTACAACATGGATGAATCGGGCTTGCATTCCAGCACATTTAACTGCAGGGAATCTGTTCTTACGTTTACGCCATCTCTAACGGTAAGAATGACCTTATAATTTCCGGGCTGGCTGTAAGTAATGGTGGCCGTGTTGGTGTTTGCAGAAGAAGGTAGGCCTCCGGCAAAAGTCCATTGGTAAGCAGTGGCAGTATTGCCAGGTAAAGGATTTGAAAAGGTTGCCTGGTTGCCTGCACAAATAACACCATCACTTAAGTTGATCTGCGCATTTAAGTAAGGAGGCACGCAACCACCTTGTCCAATCACGCCTGTTGCAGCCAGGTTAGCAGGCTGCCAGAGATTTGACCGTTGCAATGTAAGGGTTGCCTGCATTCTTTGAACCTGGTTGGTGGTAAATGTATTCATGCAATCATCATCGGCATAGCTCATGTAATCATTAATCATATCGTCGGTAACCGTACCAGTGGCATAATTGGCAGTACATGTATTGGGTATCGTACCCGTACAAAAGATATTTTGTGTGGTTGATGGTTCAATATCGCAGATCATGTCACCATTAAGGTCGCAGCCATCAGTGGCCGAACCAGCGGGATTTGCTCCTGCGCAACCGCCCTGGAAAATATGATACAGGCTTAGATAATGACCTACCTCATGGGCCAACACTTTGCCTTGTGCCAAACCATAATTTAGTTTAAAGCTGCCGCCGGTAGTATTGTCTCCAAAAACATCGGCACGCATAACAACGCCATCCAACAAATAGCCTGGCATAATTGGCCGTGGCGCATAACCCATGATATTATTGCCGCCGCCAATAGTGCTTACCAGCCAGATGTTCAGGTATTTATCAAAGGGAAAACTGTTTGTTGTGGGGTGGGTGAGGCGCAACATCTGGGTGGCTGAATATTGCGTAATATCATGATTGTTTTCACCTGATTTAACGGGAAACCGCCTCACACCAAATTCAGTGCCGCCAGGGCCTTCTGCCCAATGACTGGTATCGCTTATATTTCTTGAAAGGCAAAACCGAATGCGGGTATCGCTTGCATAAGGTGGGTGCGACTGGCCATTGTATGCGGGATAATTTTTGCTGAAAGCAGCATTCAATGCTTCAATCTGCGACCGAACCTGTGCGTAGCTTATGTTGGTACCGGTGCCATAAGGCTGCCCCGCCGGATACACAATGTGTACTACCACGGGTATGGTAAAGGTGCTTTCGTCGGTTGTCCTTTTTACTTGTCCTGATGATTTGTATTGTTTTGTCTGGCTGTTGAAGTCTCTGATTTGCAGGTTGCTTTTTAATTGTATGGCGTCGTAGTTTGGCTCAACAGTGCGCAACAATTCTTTTAAAAGATCATCGCCGCAGGTATATTGAACTTTGGTTTGTGCTTTTGAATTTTCAGTAGTTAACGATAACAAAATCAAAATTAAAAACGGTTCAAGAAATCGGCGCATGTATTTAATGATTGATCCATATCGAGACAACTTCAAAGACAGTTGCGTTGCTTTGCAATTTTTTTCCCGGTAATATTAGCTTGCATTTAAAATACTTTTCGCAAATAATTTAAAGTGATGGCTAAGGTTGAATTGAAGTGAGAACTACGCCGTTTGTATTTCGCATAACAAAGTCGGCGAAGTTACCCGCCGGCTATTATCAAATACTGAATTTTAGCGTTCATATTATTAATGTTGATGTTACCCTTCAGAAGGAGATGCTTCGTCCATTGGCCGTTCAGGACGTTTTTTGAACAAAGAGAAATCACTGTCGCCGAATTTGAAAGAAAACGTAACTCTAAAGCTCCTTACATTCCATCGGCGATAGGAGTCCTGGTAAAAGTTGTCGGTATCGTAGATAACGCCCGAGCGACGTTTGTTAAGTACATCATCAATACCAAAAGTGAGCGTTCCTTTTTTATCTTTCAGCATTTCTTTTCTAAAAGCAAAGTCAAGGCTGTACTGGGGTTTACGACGACCCTGTGGAATTACCTCAGACGATTCGTATTCGCCTGTAAGTTGCAGGCTCAGGTTTTTAAACAACCACGACTTTTCGGCGTTGAATTTATAATTAGTAATTAATTTCCCCTCCCAGTTAAGTCCCTGATTACTTAAGTTTATGTTGCCCAGGTCGGCATTTATTTTTCTATATTGAAGATTGAAATTTGGTATGATCTCCAGGTTTTTGGAAATATTATGTTGCCAGGTTATATCGAGCCCCCACCTGTTTTGATTTTTTACATTTATGTAAGTATTGAGAATTGCATTGGGATCAACACCGGCGCTCTTAAGCTGATCGTATTGAGTGGCCGAAATGGTATCGCTATACTGCGTAATATCACCCAAAGTATTACGGTGATAAATGGCTGCCAAAAAATTGCCGCCGGTGTAATTTCGGCTATAATTAAACTCATATGAATTTGTAAACTCCGGTCTTAAAGCGGGGTTACCCTGCCGGATATTGACCGGGTCATTGATATCGACGAAAGGATTTATTTGCCAGAAATTGGGCCTTCTTATACGACGGCTATAATTAAGCTGCAGCTCTTCGTGGTCGTTCAAAGTTTGGGTTAAGTATAAACTGGGAAAAAGCGCATCCCAGATGTTCTTTAATTTTTCAGGATAGCTATAACCGAATTTTTCTCCCTTATCAACTAACTCGCCATCAAATTTTGAAGTTTCTGCCCTAAAGCCCGCCTGGTAAGCAAAACGATTGATCTTGTTTGAAAAGGTGAGGTAGAAAGCATTGATCACCTCTTTGTATTTGTAATAATTGCTCAAGGGCAATTTGGTTTGCACCTCGTTCTGCCCGAGAGAAAAGGCATCGAAAATGCTGGTATTGTTGTTTATGTAACTGCGTACCCCTGTTTCCAGTTTGGCGTTTTCTCCAATTGGGTTGGCGTAGTCAATTTGCACGGTAAGCTGGTCGTTGTTGCCTTGTCCATTATTCAGTGCCCGGTTAGGCGCACTGTAGGCCGTTCCATCGGTATTGTAATAACTGTTTATTATGCTCGAATTGCCGCCCCTGGTGCCTGTATTATAGGTTGCATCGGCAGTAAATTGCTGTCCGGTTTTCGAAAATTTATGTGTATAAAGCAATTGAGATCCTTGCCGTGTAAAATTAAAATCATCGGTGGAAGTTCGAAGCCCGGTACGTGTCATTACCTTGGCCGTATTCAGGTACTCCTGCGTTTGAGTTTCAAGATTACCAAATCTTCCATCAACAAAGCTTTGGGTAACCGTTAACGTGTTACGGTTATCTATAAAATAGTCGATACCGAACCGGGCAGATTTAAACTCCCTGGTTCTATTGTTAGTGGAGTATTGGTTAAAGTAGTTTTGCAATATACTGTTGCTGCGGTTTTGTCTGAATGTTTTAGAATCCGCTTTACCTCCCGATTTATTGTAATTGCCGCTAACAAAAAAATTAAATTTGCCCTCTCTAAGGTTGAGGCTGAGGCTGCTGGCCAATATGGAAGGAGCACCTGCGGATAGGGAAACGTTTCCATTTAACCCAATGCGTTTGTTCTTCTTTAAAATAACATTTACGATACCACCGCTGCTGGCTGCATCAAACTTAGCAGAAGGATTGGTGATCAGCTCTACCTTTTCGATATTATCAGCCGGAATTTGATCGAGCGTTAATATGGTCGGCCTTCCATCCACAAACACTTGCGGTGTGCTGTTTCGTAACGATATGTTTCCATCCACATCTACGGTAACAGAAGGAATGTTCCGCATAACATCAATTGCGGTTCCGCCGGTAGCGGTGATGCTTTTTTCTACATTAAAAATTTTTCTGTCAATACCCATTTCAAATACAGGGCGGGTTGCAGTAACAGTAACATTTCCCAAAACTTTTGGCTCCAGCGCTACAACAAAATTACCCAGGTCAACTTCCCTTTCGTCTGTCAGGTTTGAATTCTTCGGCATTAATCCAACCCTTTGCTGAAGACTGCCGTAACCAATGGCAGTTATTTTTACCGAGATTGAATCGCTTAATAAAATATTATTGAAATCAAAGTCGCCGTTGGATTTTGTGAACATACCGGCAACCACGCTGTCCTTTACTTCGCCATTTACGCCTTTTACTATTCTTATTAATTGTATGGACACGGCATCCAGGCCTCTCTTACTTTTTTCTTCTACCACTTTACCGTACACGTGCCCCCTGGCAGCCTGGCCGTTCCGCGACGCTGGTTGTGCATTTGAACTTAAAAAAGAATGGGAAAATAGCAGTAGAAAGAAGAGTTGTTTCATGATCGATAATTTAGTCTCAGGAAGGTTAAAGTAACCACCAAAAAAAACTATGTAAAAATACCGTTGTTATAAGGCCTTCAATTTTTAACTGTTATGATGACACAAATAGTTGAAATTTTTCAGAAATACCCGTTAAACAGCGCTTTTGATTGGTGTTAAAAAAAATTGCAGATAAAGAATATTTAACAGTATGAATAACCAAAACGACGACTAAAAGTGTTCGCGAAATATGAAAACTTACACTGTCATAAAAAGGATTACTGGTGTGATGGCGTCCGCCAATCCAGGATTTTGTTCGGCAATAGGCCAGGCCGTTGGCAAAAAATCTCATTGAAGAGATGGGGCAGAAAGAATTTTTTTCAAAGCTACTTCATCAGTAAGATCCAACCTTAGCGGAGTAATGGAGACCATTCCATTATCGACAGCCCAGCGGTCTGTTCCTTCTTCGGCAGGTTCTATAGGTTTAACAGTAAACCAATAATGTTTTCTCCCCATTGGGTCAACACCGGGAATGATAGTTCCGTCGTATAACCTAACCGATTGCCTCGTCCATATTATGGATGTTGGATTCGGAGGAAGGTTAATATTGAACAGACCATTTCCGGCAACCTCCAATACCATTTCAAGACTTTTTTTTACAAATGGTGCCAGGTGGTCAAAATCCGGTTCACTTTTTCCGGTTGGCGTGCTAAATGCTATTCCTTTTATACCCAATAAAACCGCTTGTTTTGCTGCCGCCAACGTTCCGGAATGCCACATTGAATTTCCGAGATTGGGCCCCAGGTTTATACCCGATAAAACAACATCGGTGTGTTTATGTATATGGGTTCCCAATGCCACACAATCGGCAGGCGTGCCATTTACCTTAAATGCATCGATGTCGCTAAAGGTTATGGGCGATGCTTTTACTGTTAAAGGCCGTGAGTGGGTTACCGCGTGCCCCATAGAAGATTGCTCAACATCAGGAGCAACCACCGTAACCTTACCAAATGCAGCAGCCACTTTTGCTAATGCAGAAAGGCCGGGACTATATATACCGTCGTCGTTGGATATTAAAATTTTCATATGCCAATAAATTTTCCATAATCATGCCATTGGCAATAGAGGTGGTACGATTTTGTCTTATCAGAAAATATTGAAATTCGTAAACAAGATATATTTTAATCATTCCATTTTGGAAGTTTATAATATATCAAATAATCCGCACCATGATGAAAATAGCCCGCTTGTTTCACAACCCGAAAGCAGGGGATGAAGAGCATGAGAAAAAATCGTTGGTTTCCCTGGTAGAAGCCGCAGGTTACGAATGTAGATATTCATCTACAAAAAAGGTAGGTTGGGAGAAGATTGAGGATGATGTTGACTTTCTTATTGTGGCGGGCGGAGATGGAACCGTGCGTAAATTGACCGGTGAATTATTAAAAAGGAAAAAGCTGGATAAATCTTTTCCTATTGGCCTGCTGCCCCTGGGCACCGCCAATAACATAGCTAAGACACTGGGCCTTAATGGGGATTCCGAAAAGATCATCGCATCGTGGAAAAACAAAAATTTAAAAAGTTTTGATGTAGGGGTATGCTCTACAAAAGACATCAGTTTTTTTCTGGAGAGTTTTGGTTTCGGCCTGTTTCCGTACTTAATGAAAGAGGCAAAAAAACTGGAGGAAAAAGAAGGAGATACGCCTGAAAAAAAATTGAAAAAAGCTTTAAAACTTTTGCACGAAATATCCCTTGAATATGAAGCCCGGGATTGTAAACTGATCATTGACGAAAAGGATCATTCACGCGAATATATTATGGCGGAGGTAATGAACATTCGGTCAATAGGCCCAAATTTATTATTGTCGCCCGATGGAGACCCCGGCGATGGCTTAATGGAAGTGGTGACTATACCGGCCAGCGAGAAAAAACTGTTTGCATCGTACATTGAAGGAAAAATAAATGATGTGGATCTGAAGTTTTTTTTTAAGAAAATACCTGCCAGTTCTATTGAAATTAGCTGGAAGGGTACACATGTTCATTATGACGATGAGATTATTAAGTTAAAAGAAAAAACCCCGGTAAACATTTCCATCAGGAAAGGCTTACTGGAGTTTTTGGTATAATGCAAACGGGTAGAAGTAAACTATTACATCATTTAATTTGGATTAAGAAGGTGCTGGGGCTTGTAGTCAATCTTTGCAGTTTCTGAAGCATTCTTTGTTGTTTTAGGCGCTCTTATGCCCAGTCCCTCTGCTGCGGCAATATTTTCAATGCCTTTTAATAGTGCATCCGCATTAAACGATATACTGTCAATACCTTGCTCTACCAGGAACCGTGCGAACTCAGGAATGTCGCTGGGTGCTTGTCCGCATAAACCCACTTTTACATTTTTTTTGCGGGCTATATGGATGGTTGTGGCGATCAACTGCATAACGGCCGGGTTCATTTCGTTAAACAGGTTGCTTACCAGGCTGGAGTCTCTGTCGAGCCCAAGCGTTAATTGGGTAAGATCGTTTGAGCCAATAGAAAATCCGTCAAATATCTGGGCGAATTGTTCTGCCATTAACACGTTGCTGGGTATTTCGATCATTACATAGATCTCCAATCCATTTTGTTTTTGTTCAAGCCCGAATTCACGCATAACAGCAATAACTTTTTCAGCTTCCTGTATGGTACGGCAAAAAGGTATCATCGCCTTTACATTGGTAAAACCCATTTCATCCCTTACTTTTTTTATAGCCTTACATTCTAATTCAAAACCATCTTTGTACATGGGGCTGTAGTATCTTGACGCACCTCTGAAGCCCAACATGGGGTTTTCTTCATGTGGTTCAAATTGACTTCCGCCTAACAGGTTTGCATATTCATTGCTCTTAAAATCGCTCATGCGTACAATTACATCGTAAGGATGAAAAGCCGATGCAATGGTGGCAATACCCTGCGAAAGCTTATCAATAAAATATTCGTGCTTGCTATCGTATTCGCTTGTAAGCTCATTCACCTCGTTACGCACCTTTATGTCGGTTAGCTGTTCAAATCGGGTTAGCGCCAATGGGTGAACCTTAATATGATGCGTGATCATAAATTCCATTCTAACAAGACCCACACCACGGTTAGGCAGCAACGATTGTGCATACGCCTGACCAGGATCGCCCAGTATCAGCATCGGGTCCGTGGCTGGCATTACGAGGTGTGATATATCTTTTTTAGAAGTGGTCCAGGTTGCTTTACCTTCATATATGTAACCTGTTTTGCCCTCAATACAGCTTAGGGTAATTTCGTCGCCGGTCTTTATAGTTTCGGTAGCGTTTCCGCAACCTACAATGGCAGCGGCGCCAAGCTCCCTGGCCACAATTGCAGCGTGGCTGGTACGTCCGCCCTTATTGGTTACAATGCCCGCTGCTCTTTTCATTATGGGGTCCCAGTCAGGGTTGGTAATGTCGGTTACCAATATTTCGCCTTCAAGCAATTGGCTGGCATCGGCCGATGTTGACAAAAGCCTTGCTATTCCGGTTACTATTTTTTCGCCGACTGCAATACCTTCCGTTATCTTTTTTCCTTTTGATTGCAGAACATGTGTACTGGTGACCGTCTTGTTTTCTGCCTGTGCATGAATAGTTTCAGGCCTGGCCTGTATAATGTATAGTTTGCCGGTTTCTCCATCTTTCGCCCATTCAATATCCATAGGTTTTTTATAGTGTTCCTCAATTTGAAGACACCATTGGGCCAATGTTTTTACATCTTTGTTTTCAAGGGAGAACTGGTTTCTTTTTTCTTCAGGTGTTTCCAGGTTTTCAACCATTTCCGGCCCTTTGGCATATACCATCGTCCATTCTTTTCTTCCTTTGTTTTGTTGAATAACCGGGTTGTAGTTGGTGTTGATATGCGGCTTAAAAACAATGAACTCGTCGGGGGTCGACCGGCCCTGCACAATGTTTTCTCCCAGCCCATAAATACTGTTGATGATTATAACTTTATTATTGCCGGTTTCGGGATCAAGCGTAAAAGCAACTCCTGATGAGGCAAGATCTGAACGCACCATCTTTTGAACGCCCACCGATATAGCAATGTCTATATTACCAAAACCTTTTTGGTGCCTGTAGTTAATAACTCTGTCGGTATACAGCGAAACAAAACATTGATGTACCATTTTTACCACTGCTTCTTCGCCAGTTACATTCAGAAAGCTTTCCAACTGGCCTGCAAAACTTGCTGTCGGAAGGTCTTCGGCGGTGGCACTGCTTCTAATGGCAACGGGGCTGCTGGTATCATCATCAACCAATTGCCTGTACGCCTTCTTTATTTGAATAGCGATGAAGTCAGGTAATTCAAGGTCGCTGATTAGTTTTCTTGCTTTCTCGCCTACCTGGTGCAGGTTGGTAAATTCTTTAGTATCCAGTTCATTTAATACCTCATCTAATTGCTTTTTTAAACTGTAGTGATCCAAATATTGATGAAAAGCATCGGCGGTAACCGCAAAGCCATCGGGTACTTCAATATTCTTAGATTTCAGCTTGTTGTACATTTCGCCCAGCGAGGCATTTTTTCCGCCAACCAGACCAAGATCTTCAATAGAAATGTCGGAGAATTTTTTAATTATTTTTTTCATATAGATTTTTTTTCTTTAATAAAGTTATAGTTACCCATTGCCAAAAGAGATGACGAAACTCAACCATTCATATGATTGCTGTATGGTTGGGCTAATGGACATTACAAGTCGGATGACAAACCCTATGTCATCCCGAGGCACGAGGGATGCTTTGTTGTTTTGGGAGGGATCCTTTGGTTCCCTTTATCCAGGGGATGCTGAAATAAATTCAGCATGACGGCACTGGATCGACGGCTCGGGTGAACGGCTCTGGTTGACGGTTTTAAATGACAAAAAAAGAGGTGACGTCATTCGGGGCCTGACCCTGAATCCCCTGGATGAGTGTCTGTTCGGTGTTTTCCAGGGGATGCTGAAATAAATTCAGCATGACGGCACTGGATCGACGGCTCTGGAGAACGGCTCTGGTTGACGGTTTTAAATGACGGAAAAGGATATGACGTCAATCCGGGCCTGACCCGGAATCCCCTGGATGAGTGTCTGTTCGGTGTTTTCCAGGGGATGGCTGAAATAAATTCAGCATGACGGCACTGGATCGACGGCTCTGGAGAACGGCTCTGGTTGACGGTTTTAAATGACGAAAAAAGAGATGACGTCATTCGGGGCCTGACCCGGAATCCCCTGGATGAGTGTCTGTTCGGTGTTTTCCAGGGGAAGCTGAAATAAATTCAGCATGACGGCACTGGATCGACGGTTCTGGATCGACGGCTCTGGATCGACGGTTCTGGTTGACGGTTTTAAATGACGGAAAAGGATATGACGTCAATCCGGGCCTGACCTGGAATCCCTTGGATGAGTGTCTGTTCGGTGTTTTCCAGGGGATGCTGAAATAAATTCAGCATGACGGCACTGGATCGACGGCTCTGGAGAACGGCTCTGGTTGACGGTTTTAAATGACGAAAAAAGAGATGACGTCATTCCGGGCCTGACCCGGAATCCCCTGGATGAGTGTCTGTTCGGTGTTTTCCAGGGGATGCTGAAATAAATTCAGCATGACGGCACTAATTGACGGCTCTGGTGAGCGGCTATTTTATCCTTCCAATCAATGTCATCTGTATTCCAATAATACGCTGGTATCCCAAACGAAAGGCTATGCCGGATGAGAGATAAAGACCGGAACAATATGTTTCTTTATGACTTCTTCTGCGAAACTCTTTTTTAACCATTTTGATATTGCAGAACGGTTATAGGACCCGCAGATCAAAATTGCATTCATATTAGCTTCAAGAAATCCGGAAAGATATTTTTTGGGATCAAAAAACCGCTGGTGGATGGAAACATTTGGAAAATGGCGGGTTACGTATTCTTTCAGGTTGTCACCATCGGGTATTTCTTCATCGGATTTTTTTACCCAGTAATTGATTTCAACAGGTAATTGGGTATAGGAAGGCAATGTATTGCAAAACATTTTTAAAGCATACATACTTTCTTTGTTCCCATCATATGCCACAATTATTTTTTTTATGGGTTTGGTTTGTTGTGGTACCACCATAACGGGGCATTCTGACTGTTTAAGAATTTCCTTTAAAAAATGGTTTGGTTCTTCGCCCTCAAAATCTTTAAAGAAAGTTTCGCCGTTAACAATCAGCATATCAGAAAACCGGCTTTCTTTTACCAGGTCATTTATGTCCCATTCTTCGCTTTCATGGTGTACGCGGTGTTCTATATGGTGGGTAGTGCAAAAATTTACAAACTCTTTAATTGCACTTAAATAAACCGCCTTTTCTTCATTGGTAATTTCAACAAAGGTGGTGCCGGTTGAAGCAAGGGCTCCGGGAATAAGCAACCCATAGTTTATCATGTGAAAGAAAGCCCCTGTCAGCAGAAAGGGCTCTTTATGATGCAAAGAAGCAATGAATTGAAAGGTGCCGTGGTTATTGTCTTTACCATCGGATACCAAAACAAATTTTTTCATATGGTATAATGTGAGTTGTTTACAAAGAAAAAAATTATAACCGGCTTTACAAGGGTTTAAGGAAAAGGAGGCAATAACAATTATTTTATTGGTGATACCTGGTTCTTTGCATATCATAGCTATCTCCTAAAGATTTATATGACAACTACACAGGTTATTCCTTCCAACTATGGTCGTCCCGGTTTAGAATCTGGATAAATTGATCGGTTATAATTTATACTGAAATTATCTTTATTTAAATATTTTTATTATGATGGCAATACGGATCAGGCATGATTTCAATCATGTAAATACCTGTCTGTCGTCATTCTGATCTGAAAACCATAAAGTTAGTTTTGAAATAAAAATAACCGAATGGAAACCATTGTTATCGCTACTGATTTTTCTGACGCCAGCCGGAACGCATTGCTATACGGATTACAAATTGCCGAAACACTGAATGCCAGGATTGTATTATTGAACGTTTGTTCTGTAGTGGTGCCTTACAGCGAAATGCCATTAATGGTTAATGAAACTGAACTGATTGAAAATAACCGCGCACAACTGAACATTCATATAGCCAGTTTGCAATATAATGGGCCGGTTTCAATTGAAGGAAGGATAGAAAAAGGCATTGCCGAAGAGGTAATTATTGGGATAGCCACTCAAGAAAATGCTTCGTGGATTGTTGCAGGAAACAAAGGCCATAATAAATTAAACCGCCTGTTTTTTGGGGGTACGGCTGTATCACTTGCCCGGAAATCACCTGTTGCCGTTTTTCTGGTTCCCGAAAAAGGAGATTTTAAGGTTCCTGAAAAAATTATTTTAGCGGCCAATTTAACCGCTGAAACCCAGCCCGAAATATTTGAGCCCGTTGTCTTAGCATGCAAATCTTTTAACGCGACATTGCAAATAATAAACGTGAGAACAGATGGCAGCGAAGACCTCCACAGCCGGCATGCGGTTCCCGCTAAAGTGCAGGAATATTTTAATGATGTTCAACCCGAATTTAATTTCTTAGACAATTCCGATATTGTAAACGGCATTACCGGTTTTTTAAATGAAAACCCTGCAGATGTAATTGCCATTGTTCCTGGCGAACATAGCTTATTTGAACAAATATTTTTCAAAAGCACAACGATGGAAATGATCATTCAATCAAATGTTCCCCTCATGATATTGCCCGGCAAAAAGGCAGGGGTAGCAAAGGGCAAATGTAAGCGGGATGAAACTTGTCAGAAATGCCCGGCATGTCGTAAAAAGTCTTTTTTGGCTGAAGTTGGAGCCATGCAGGAACATACTCATGAACATGATCATGACCACGAACATGAACACGATCACGGGCATTAAAAAACGACTTTTACAGTTTTAGCTTTTGATTATCTACATAATCCTGAAACTGCAGCAGCGAAAAGCTGCTTAGGTTTTGATGTTTAGTGAGACCACCTTTTTGGGCTGCCAGAACGCCATATCGAACATCGCTAAACTTATTAACTGCATGCGAATCGGGATTAATTGAAATAAGCACATTCTTACTAACGGCTTTCTCAATCAGGCGCCAATCAAGGTCTAACCTTCTGGGGTGTGCATTTAATTCTATAGCCACTTTATAGTGGACACAAGCTTCAATTATTTCATCGTAATTAACCGGGTAACCATTTCTGCTCAGTAATAAACGGCCGGTCATGTGTCCTAATATAGTCGTGTAGGGATTGGCAACGGCCTTTAGTAAGCGGCTCATGGCTTTTTCTTCAGTCATTTTCAGGTTTGAGTGTACCGAGGCGATCACAAGATCGAAGGTTGATAAAACGGCTGCATCATAATCCAGGCTGCCGTCGTTCAAAATATCCGATTCAATGCTTTTAAATATTTTGAAAGGTTTTAATTGACTGTTCAATTCGTCTATTAACAGATGCTGGGCTTTAATTCGATCAGGAAATAATCCATTGGCGTAAAAAGCCGATTTTGAGTGGTCGCTGATTACCAAATATTCATAACCCTTTTCCATTGCGCCCTTTGCCATTTCTTCAACGGTGTGGCTTCCGTCGCTCCAGTTGCTGTGGGTATGAATAATGCCTTTTATATCTTCGGGCTGTATAACCACGGGCAATTGATCGATTTTTGCCAAAGAAAGTATGCCCGCGTTTTCCCGCAAAAAGGGTGGGATATATGACAGGTTTTGCAGTGAGAAAATCTCCTCTTCAGAAGAAAAAGAAACTTCAGCTGGTATGCCCGCATGCTGTTTCCATTCAGCTAAAAAGGCGCTACTGGCAGAAGTCTCAAAAAGTTTTTCGTATAATTTTCCTACGGGCGTACAATAAAAATGCAGGGCGCAATTTTCGGGACCTATGGCTGTTAAAAATTCGCTCTGCTCGTCAATGGTATAATCCTTATCAGCAAAATATTTTTTCAATGTTGCTGCCTCGCAATCGGTTACCCATTCCAACTTATGTATTATCTCAGCATGCTTTCTAAAATCGCCGGTAATCAAAAAGGTAAAACTTAAATCTTTTTCAAGCAACGCTGTTAGATTGCCGGCGTAATCTTCAATTTGTGCAAATAAAAAGCTTCCCTGGTTGTTCAGGAAGAACTCTATCGCCTCTTTAATACTTTGCTGGTTTTTTTCGCCAAAACCTTTATAGAGCAGCAGCCTGTTTTCGTTACACGCATACAGCAATTCTCCAATACTTTCAATTTCCAGGTCTTTCCAAATAGTGGCGATCTTTTTTGGGCCCAATCCCTTTATTTTCATCATTTCAAGCAAACCTACAGGCGTCTTCACTATATAGGCATCCAGCTCGTGAAGCCGCTCTGTTTGTAATTGTTCAATAATTTTTTTGCCGATAGATTCGCCGATGCCTTTTACCGAAAAAATCTTATCAACGGGCAAGGCGGAAAGCTGGGCGGGCAATTTATCGATAGCAAATGCCGCGTTAGCGTACGACTTTGCTTTAAAGCTGTTGTCGCCGTGTATATCAATCAATTTTGCCAACATCGAAAAATTGTCAGCAATTGCAGAGTTGTCCATTATAGGTAAAATTTGGACCGCGAAGATAAAAAGAAAACCTGCCTGGCTGTAGGTGGATCATCCGATGGCCAGGCAGATAATTTAATGTTATAAAAAAAATTTGCTAACCACTTCATTTTCTTTCAGCTCATCCAATCCTTCTATGGTAAGCGGTTTATTTATAAAATCTATCACGATCTCGTACTGGTTGGCACGGCTAAAATCTTCGGGGTTTACGGTTGAAGACAAGATGACCACCTTTGTATCTGGAATCCGGTCGGAATATTTCATAAGATAACCTTCCAAAAAATCCCATCCGTTCATTATGGGCATATTCAGGTCTAAAAAAATAATCTGGGGCGGTTCTTCGGTTTGTTTGCTTTTTCTGTTTCGCGAAAAAAATTCTGAGAAAAACAACAAGCCTTCCTTTCCATTATTTGAAGTTAAGACCTCTTCAGCAAATTGTGCCTTCCTGATAACGAGGTCGCAGAGGGTCAGCGTAATATGATCGTCATCAATACAAAATACCCGCTTGATCATTATTGCAATTAGTTTTTAAACGTTATAATAAAAGTTGTGCCTTTATTTACCTCGCTTTCCACTTCAATTTCTCCACCCATAACCCGTATTTGCGAATTAACCATATAAAGGCCAAGACCTTTGCTGTCGGCATGATCATGAAAACGCTGATAAAGTCCAAATATTTTATCTTTATGTCTTTCAAGGTCAATTCCCAGCCCATTATCAACAAAATAGAGCTTAATCGAATCCTTTATTTTCTTTGTGTACACTCTTATGGAGGGCTTGCGGTTAGGCGAGCTGTATTTTATAGCGTTGGTCAGCAGGTTTAATAGAATACTTTCAAGATAACTTTTGTTGAATTCCACTGTCTCCGCTTCCTTAAAATCCTGAGCTATTTCTGCATGTAAATGGTCCACCGTTGTTTGTACCGAGTTGATCACTTTTTCGAAAATGACAGGTATACTAAGGGTTTCTTTTTTGGTATTTACATTGTTTTTTATGATCAGCACATTGATCAGGTCGTTCACCGTATCGTTTAACTGCAGCGTGCATTCTTTAAAATTTTTAAGTAATAACGCAGTCATCGGGTCAGTAATAGTAGACAGATCTAATAATTGAATAATGCCCAATAAATTTGATAGTGGGGCCCTTAGATTGTGCGATGTGATATAGGAAAACTGCTTTAAATCGTTGTTGTTGTGCATCAATTCCTCAATCAATAATTCTTTTTCTTTTTCGTTTCTTTTTTGTTCGGTGATGTTTTGGGTTGCCAAAAGTATTTTATTAATGCTTTTGTCTTGCTCTGTTAATGGAACTGCACTTATCATGTAGCTTAAATCGTCGTAAGTAACCTCGAACACTCTCGATTGGCCGCTGAAAACACTTTCGAGTTCATCATTTACTCTTTGGCCCGTGTCCTGGCTAAAATGGCTGGTATAAACGGTATTTTCAAAATAGGAGGGTGGTGTTTGGGGAATATATAATTCCTTGCCGGCCGTATAGAGGATCTTTAAATCTTTATCCAGAATTGCCACGGAACCATTCGGAAAGTTTTCGGATATCGTTCTGAACATCTGTTCGCTTTCGCGTAATTGTTCTTTGGCCAAATTTCTTTCAGTAACATCATGCACCACAATAAGCCTTTCTTCCTGGCCCTGCAGAAAAATGTCGTGAATGCCTAATTCAACATAAATTTGAGTACCGTCTTTCTTTACTTGCTTAAGATCGGGTTGTGTTTCGTCTTGTTCTGTATCCTGGTTGCCGCTACCAGATAATTGCTCAATCGATATTTGAGGAGAAAGTTCTTCAAACGTCATTTGCAGAAATTCTGCTTCGCTGTAACCATAATGTTCAATAGCTGCATTATTAACCATTAAAATATTGAACGTGCCTTCTTTTAAGGCAAACATTGGCAACGGATTACTATGAAAAAGGTACTTATACTGTTCTTCTGATCGTTTTAACTGGTCTAATATCTTACTTCGTTCAATACCATACCCTATGCTTTTTGCCAGCGCAGCGGGGTTGCAGTCGTCTTTAACTATATAGTCCTGTGCGCCTAGTTTTAAGGTTTCGAGCGCCATATCGGTATCGCCATAACCAGTTAAAACAATAATGGGTATCTGCGATGCTTTTTGGTAAACGCCCATAAAAGAATCGATGCCTATGCCATCGGGCAATGTGAGGTCAAGCAGAACAACATCAATATTTTCGGTTTCAAGAATTTTTGAGGCATCCGCCAGGCTATTGGCATGGCGAATGGTTGATTTCGGTAATATTTCATCCAGGTACTCCTTTACAAGAAAATAATCTCCCTGATTATCCTCTACCACAAGCACATTTATTTGTTCGTTTATCATTTTATTCTTTTGTTGGCAGCCGAACGATGGTTATCCAAAAGCTTTCGATTGCTTTAACAATATTGAAAAATTTATTGAGGTCAACCGGTTTAACTATATAACAGTTTGCATGGCTGTTATACGATTCTATTACATCCGATTCTGATGACGAAGTGGTTAACATAACCACTGGTATTTTTTTTAAATCCTGGTGTGTTTTTATTTGTTGTAAAACCTCTTTCCCATCCAGTTTTGGCAGGTTAATGTCCAATAATATTAGGTCTGGCAATTCTGCTGTATTGTTTTTTGCGGTATCCAGCAGGTAGTCTATCGCGGCTGCTCCATCCCTTTGAACTAATATTTTATTAATGATCTTTGCATCATCAAGAGCTTCCATAGTAAGCACAATATCCCCTTCATTGTCTTCAACCAACAGAATATTTATTTGTTTCATGCAAACGCTGATTTAAAGTAGTGGTATTTTTATATTGTTAACGTTTGCCAATATAACATTAACCGGTTGGGTTTGCCTAACACATCTAATATATTTTATTCAGAATTTGATTTTCAGAAAGTTAAAAAAAATAAACTTTACTTATATATAGAATTCTTTTTTGAAATTAAGGTTTTTTAATTTTTATTTTCAGGGGGGTATTTTGAAAGAGAAAACAAAAAAGTACTGCCTTGACCTGATTGCGACTCTACCCAAATGCTACCGGAATGCAGCTCAACTATTTTCTTGCAGATAGCTAGTCCAATTCCGGTTCCCGAGTACTCGTTTCTGTTGTGTAACCTTTGAAAGATAACAAATATCTTATGGAAAAATCTGGGTTCTATGCCTATGCCGTTGTCGGCAACCGCAAACACATAATTATCTGTTTTTTCGGTTACCGTAATTTTAATTATTGGCGGGTCTGCACTTCTATATTTGAGGGCATTGCTAACCAGGTTTTGAAATAATTGCATCAACTGCACTTTGTTACCGGAAACAACCGGCAAAGGTGCAATTTCAAGGCTTCCGTTTTGTTCATTTACCACATCTTTGTAGGTTAACAGCAAATCGTTTGCTATGTCGTTTAAAACCACCGACTCTTTCGTCTCTTTCCGGCTATTGACCCTCGAAAATTCAAGCAAGTCTAAGATCAGGCCTTTCATTCTTTCGGCCCCATCCACCGCAAACCGTATGTATTCGTGCGCCTTTTGGTCTAACTGGCTCTTGTATTTTCTTTCAATTAGTTGTAAGAAGCTGCTCACCATTCGTAGCGGTTCCTGCAGGTCGTGCGACGCAACATACGCAAAACTTTCAAGCTCGGCATTAGATGTTGCCAACTGTAACGCTCTTTTCTCAAGCGATTCGTTCAGGTCTTTTAAAATTTGCTCATTGGTTTTTGTTTCAGTCAGGTCTTGCATTGACCCAATCATTCTTACCGGTTGCCGGTATTGGTTATAGAAGGTGATGCCCCGGTCGCGAATATATTTATAGGTGCCATCAGCGCACCTGAACCTATATTCATCTTCGTATTTTTCAGTCTTATTTTCAAGGTGGTTTTCTATTTTTTGCTGCACCCGCAAGCTGTCTTCGGGGTGAATTCTTTCAGCCCACCATTCAGCTCCATAAGTTTCCTTAATGCCATAATAATTAAATAAAGTGTTCAATCCTTCGTTCCACGCAACAATGTCACTTTCCAGGTTCCAATCCCAGATGGCGTCTTTGGTTGCCTGCGATAATCCTTCATACCGTTCACTATAAATTTTTATTGTTTCTTCTGATTTCTTTCTTTGCGATACATCTTTAAAAAATACTGATAGGATACCTTCGTACGGATACCCGTTAATTTCGAACCATTTGTCTACCACAGGTATATATTCTTCCAGTTGTACCGGCTGGTTACTGATCTGGGCCTGCAGGTAAACATTAGAAAATTGTTGAATGATCTCGGGGTTAAAAACATCTTTCAGCTTTTTGCCCAGAACGTCTTCTTTTTTAATGTTCAGCAGTTTTTCGGCCTGGTTGTTCCAATAAAGCACTGTAGAATTTTTGTCAACAGTAAAAAAGCCTTCGGAAATGCTTTCCAATATGCGATTGACCTTTTGGTCGAGTTCTTTTTTGTCTGTTATGTCTTTAGCTGTAGCATATATCAATTCTTCTTCCATTAAAGAGACCATAGCCCAGCTGAGCCATTTATAACTTCCATCTTTAGCCCGGTACCTGTTTTCTATGTAAATATTGTCGCCGGCTTTAACCTGGGCAAATTTTTCCAGGGTATTTGCCACGTCTTCCGGGTGTAAAAGCGTTTCGAGATGTCGGCTCATTAAATCATCAGGTTCAAAGCCAAGAATATTACTGAAGGCAGGGTTGATTTTCTTAAAAAATCCATCAAAGCCCACTATCGCCAGAATATCGGGCGAAAGATTGAAGAAATTATTCAATTCCTCCTCGGTTTTTTTTCTTTGAATATCTATTCCCAGCTGGATGCTTAATGATTCAAAAAAAACCCGGATCTTCTCTCTTTCAAAAAACTCATTCTTTCCGAAAAATGAAAAGATGGCGATTGGCTGGCCTTTAAACAAGATCGGCACTCCAAGGCTTTTGGTTAGTGCAGCTTTAATTGCACCTTTTTTTCGTTGAAAGCTGGCATAGTTTGGTAAATCATCAATAAATCTAATTTCATTCTCCTGCCACATGGTGCCAATACTGCCCATTTCTCTAAACCTGGAATTTACACCTGGATGCTCACTGTAAAATTTTTCCATTTCGGGGGATGTGTACCATTTTTGCCGCATTTCCCACCTTTTCTTATCCATGTTCAACAGCCACACTTCGCCAATTTCAAAATTGAAAAACAGCGTTAGTTTTTTTAGAATGTCTTTAAATGCCTCATTTAAAAGCTCCTTCTCGCTTATGGATCTTAAAATATGTGCGGTTAACTCGCGTTCTTTATGTTGCCTTAACAACTGCAGATTGGTCTTTTGCAGTTGTTGTTCATTTAACTTTCTATTGGTAATATCATGCATTGCGCCAATCATTCTTACCGGGTCACTCTGCTCATCTTTTATTATTATACCTCTATCAACTACATATGCTGTAGTGCCATCGGCCTTTATAAACCTGTATTCGTCTATCCAGTTAACTGCGCCCGAATCAATGGCGTATTTAATGCCATCAATTACTTTTTGTTTATCATCCTGGTGTATATGGTCGTACCACGACGAAACGTCGCTCAATTCATCCGGCAGGTCGTATCCAAATAAGTGCTTGTAACCTTCACCCCAATAACAAAGGTTTGATTTTAAGTCCCAATCCCGAATTGCATCAAACGACGCCTTACTTGCATAAGCAAACCGCTCATTACTTAACACAAGTTGCTCCTCCGCCAGCAATTGTTCGGTAATGTTTTCTGCCATCACTAGTTTTGCCACCCTGCCGTTATATTCAATTTTATTTGCTGTAATCGCGACGTCAATGATTTTCCCGTTTTTTTTGAGGTGTCTCCAAATGCTTTTGGTTGACCGTTTTTCAATTATTGGGGTTATTTGCCGCGCTTTAAATTTGGGTATTTCTTCCGGAGGTCTTATATCTAATAGCGTCATTTGCAAAAACTCCTTCTTACTATAGCCATATTGTTCAACTGCCATCTCATTTACTTTAAGAAAACGTAAGCTAACAACATCATATATCCACATTGGCAGTGGGTTCTGGAAAAACAAAAACGAAGAAAAATGACCTGATTTGCTCTCTAATAGAATATTTTTGTTGCCAAATGATGAATCTTCATCTGCTGATAATACAGCCGCTGATGGCTGATTTTTCGAATCTCTGGATAAGGGTATCCCAACCCCTTCATAAACAAATTCATTTTCGTTTGTTGTAACTGAGGAGAAATCCCACTGGGTTTGCAAGGACAAGCCGGTTGAAAAATGAAGAGTCAACGGAATAGGAATGGCCTGGTGAGGAGTTTTAGCAGCAGCAGTCAATAAAGCTGTAAATGTATCTTTTTCTTCGCCGGATAATAAATGTAAGAAAGAGGTGCCGGAGCCAGCAATTGAAAGCAAAGGATGGCTCTTTTTTAAAAAAGAATTTGCATACAAAATAT
>JBBRCW010000026.1:0-32447 GCA_038204535.1 Chitinophagales bacterium
AAGAGAATGTTCTTGTGGTGGTTTGAACATTACCGGTTGCATCACTGGAAGTTATGCCTGCGATTGATCCGATACCTAATGTACCGCCTGATGCTAGTGTAAACGTTCCGGCACCTGAAATTATATTGGTACCAGTGTTAAGGGTTCCGTTAACTGTAAATATTCCACTTAATGTAGAAATGTTTGTACTTAGCCCAACTGTTCGGCTGGCATTTACTGTAATATTTTGAAAGTTTGCAGTTGATACTGCTGCAATCGATATATTTCCAGAACCTACAGCCGAACCGCCAGTTATAAAAGCTAATGTTCCGTTTCCTGCGCCAGATGTTGCATTATAAGTTCCATTACCGTCTATTGTAAAGCCACCGCCTACACTTAGGTTCCCATTGTTAGTGCTTTGCTGATTTACTGTAGAGCCCGTTATTCTAAAATTGCCATTCACTGTAACATTCGATGCATCCATTGTAAAAGATCCTCCAGTATTTATGTAAAGATTCCCATATATGGGACTTGCTTTAAAAGCTGATTTATTATATTCATAATTACTTGTATTAGAAAATACATAAGATGCTGCAATTAGGGCATTAGAAGAAGTATTATGTTTATAAGTAGCAGTACCATTCATAGTGAAAGCTGCAGACATTAATATTGCTTTAGTTGATACTCCACTAACAGTTGAATTATTATTTACTGTACCTGTGGTTGAAATAGTTATAGTAGTTCCAGTAAGCTGAGACGCAACCGAACCTTCAATATTTAAAGTTCCTACCACTGTTGTGCCGCCTGATAATGCTAAAGTGTTTGTTGAAGCCAAAGATAATGTTCCGGCTGTCACAGCCAAAGTACTACCTGTTGCTGATTGATCCAATGTAACATTATGCATAACTGAAATAGCACCCATTGCTAAAGTGGTAGAAGGTGCAAGGGTAGTGCCCCATGTTGCTGGCGTACTCCAATTACCTACTTGAGTGGTTGTCCAGCCAGCGGCAACAGAGTAACTATAATTATTATTAGAGTTATTATTTAAGTTAATTGTATAAAAATCCGCATCTGCTGCTGCAATTGATGTTACATCTCCGGAAGTAAAAACATAGTATTTGGCATTCGTAGATGATAAATCTGGTGTATTTGCTGCGGCGGGAATAGTAGCTGTATATGATGTACCTGATCCAGTCATCTTAACTACGGTTGAATTACCAAAATTATCCGTAGTGTACCTTAAATAAGCTGCCTGCCCACTAGCAAATCCAGCACCACTAATTGTTGCTGTAATGGTAATAGCCTGACCGGGATAAACTGTCGTCGGTGATTGAGAAACGGCGGTGACAGTTGCAATTGTACCTTGCACTCTGAAAACAACCATATTATTTGCCGTAGTTCCTGCTGTTTTGAATACGTAATTATCACTAGTACTGGTAACATTTGTAAACCATGCACCATTTGTACAATTTAAATTATTTGCTACGAAAGCTGTACCTAGCGTAATTCCAGCATCTTGCCCATTAACGCAACCTGCAGAGGGAGAGATATTATTTCCATTTTGAAGAAATCTGAAAAATTGGTTACTTGTTGCACCTGCGTTTCTTGTAATAATTTGTGAAGAACCAGCACTGGAACTCAAAGTTAAATTTGTTCCAAATCCTCCTGAAAAATCACCTGTAAGTTGGCTTTGTGAAAATGACACTAATGGTAACAGGATAAAAAATAATAAAGAATAAAAAGAAATTTTATTCAGCTCAAGCTCCTCTTTAGAAACCCTGTTTAAGAAATTCGAAAAACTCCAATTATTAATTTTTAAAGTAGAAGTAAACTTGCCCATAATCAATAGTTTTTATTAATACCAGTTGTTATTAAATAGAAAAAGATTTAAAGAATTTTATTCGTCAGCGCACCGGCATGCTCAATTGACAAAACGGAATCAACCTTTTCTCATTAAATTCCCGCAAAAGCGAAAGTGGTATTGGCAATAACGGCAGATATTTTCGTTTCATATAGCAGTAAATTTTACAATCATTTTTAAATTGTGTCCAAAATACACATTCTTTTGATATGTTAATGAAAATTAAAGAAAATTAATTGACTGATGCAACTTTTGCTTCTTTTAGCGCAGTATTCCTATTCTTTCGCAAAAACGGCCAAGATTTTTATCTTAATGTAACCAGGCAACCATTGCTCTGTGCAGGCTTTGGTTCCGCCAACTGGTGGACTCTTGTACTTTTGAATAAATAGCACCATTTTCAGTTTTCGTAGTAATAATGCCTTTAATTAAGTTAGGAGATAAGGAGTTCCGGAGCTTTGATTTCTTTCTAAAATAAAAAAAGCCACCTTTCGGTAGCTTCCTTTGTGTATTAAACTTCGTGTCTTAGCGCCTTGTGGCAACAAAACAATTTAGTCAAGTATCACTTTCTGTGTGTCCCTATTGTCGCCATTAGTTACCTGCAATTGGTAAATGCCTCTCACCACTTTGTAGCTCAATTGTATGGTTTGGGCAGATGATCCCCCTGCATGGTTAAACTCGCTGCGGTAAACTTCCTGACCCAGGTTGTTGAACAACTGTATGGCGTATTTGCCTTTTGGCTGGTTAACCAACTGCAGGTTCATTACGTTTCCGCTGATGGGGTTTGGATATACGCCGATGGAGCCGACTCCCTTGCTTAGCTTAACGATTACTACCTGGCTGTACCTGAAGCTGCCCGATTTTTCTATGGCTTTTATACGATAGTAATTATTGCCCTGCATGGGCGAAACATCTATCCACGCATAGTTATCCCTATTAATCCGGCCTCGGGGGGACTGGCTTCCCGCCTGGGCAAAAGTGCTGCCATCGGCCGATTTTTCTATTTCGTATTGTTTTATGTTTTGCTCATTGCCCATGTTCCACTCTACCTGTATGCTGCTGCCCTTTTCGTAGGCTTTAATTTGGGTGAAGCTGAGGGGGAGAACGGCGTTTTGTTTATATACCAGCCGAAAGCGATCTGTGACCGCACTGCCGGCGATAGCGGTGTTTACCGAAAAACTGAGCGTTGTTACATTGTTTAAACTTATAGGAGTGCTGGTGTGCAGATATTTATCTTCTATGAAGGCGGTCAGGCCAGGAGCGTCAAAGGCTTCAGGGGTAAAGATCAACTGGTAGCTTTTGGTTGCCAGGTTACTGGTGCGTATAAATAGTGTATCGGCGTCATCTACCAACGGACGGCTTTCAATTGCCAGCAAAAAGCCGTCCCTGTATAAATAAATATTCTCACCGGCGTTGGTCAGTTTGTTTACATCATACGCACCAACAGCGGCGGTGTAACCGTTGTTATAGCGGGCCAGCGTACCGTCGAGACTGGTGATGGTGCTGCCCTCAACCAGGCTAAGACCAATCGACATTTTTTCACTATGTGTTCCATTGCGAAAAACGGTATTGAGCACCGTGCCGCTTTTATGGGCCTCTCTAAAGGTTATAAACCCGTCGGAACCATTTGCGGTCACCAAAAACACCGCCTGCCCGCTTTGGATATCGGTGGTATAGGTTTCGTTACCGGAATTAGGCGGCACAATGTTATATCTAACTCCGTCAATATCTCTTGACACCGAAATGTATCCGCCAACTGACGATGATACTCCTTTGTTTGGATCCCAGAAATAATAGTTTTTGGTGATGGAGGTATTTGCAGGATCTGTCGCCAAAGCGTTAAAACTTACAGGCGAAGCATAGGGATTACCAACAAGGGTTAATCCCCCGGAAGCTGTATTCAATGAAAAACGCTGATCACCAGTTTGCAAAGTACCGGTGGCCCTCAGGGTAGTGCTGCCGGCTCCGGCAGTTTGGGCCACGATACGGTCGCCACGCACAAACAAAAAGTAGCTGTTGTTACCAGCAATGGTACCAGTAGTATTGTTGAATAACAATGTCGATTTGGTATTGCCGACGCCGGTTAAATTTCCACCGGGCACAACAATTTTTTGGAGCGAATAACCGGGTGAATTACCATCAATACCATTTATAAATGATGGCGTTACCGGTGCGGTGATCCACGTACCGACGCCCGGCATGTTAATGCGGCCGTTTTGCCAGGTATCGAAAATGCTGTTGCCTGTATTGCCACGCAACGGCGCAGTCAACAACCGGTAGGCTCTTTTTGCGGATGGGGAGCCGATGAAGCGCTCTACTGTAACGTTTCCGCTAATTGCATTTCCGCTAATTGGCTGGCCGGTTAAAAAATTTCTAGTAACGTCAGTTACTATAGCCGTGCCTGCATTATTTGAAACGAGGGTCAACAAGTCACCGGTTGACAAATTAAGTGTACTGCCGGTAAATCCCAATGTACCTTGTAAAAAGACCGGTTTATCTAAAGTAATATTAGCACCAATAGCCAGGTTTTTCGGCCTCACCAGTGTAAAAGCATCACCAAACGGCTTTGTGGTGGCGGCGTTGAAATTATAACTGGCACCATCATTAAAAATCCGGTCACCGGTAACGGTAATGTTTTCGCTCAGGCCGCTGGTACCCGAATTTGAAGTGCTGAGGGTAGCGCCGGATGATAATTCGAAACTGCCGACACCGCTGATGGTATGGGTGGCAGCGTTTAATGTACCATCTACAATTATTTTTTTACCACTTCCTACTATCTGATCCGCATCCAGATCGATGACATGTGATAGCTTAATATTTACGTTATTGCCAGGGACAGGCGTGGCATGCGCGTCTATAAAATTGCTGCCAAAAATATTATACTCCCACTTTGAAACGTCTGTAAAGCTGCCCGAGGATTTGGTTCTAAAATCGGCTGAAGTAATGCTGTTTCCCGGCGTACCCACCCCAAAACCCGATAAGGAGGTATTGTTGAATGTAGCGGTTACGAGGCTTCCCCCGGCCCCAAAAGATGAAATGGTTGCAGGTGACACATACGCATCGGCGAAATAAGGATTCGAAGGTGTTACAGCAGGAATATAAACGCCATTAGAAACCTTCACCATTTGTGCGGTAGAAAAGTTGGACGGGGTGGCAGCATTGTTATAACCGCTTGTTTCGCCCGTAGTGTAATAAAGTGTTATTTGGTAATTTCCATTGGGGTTGCTGTTGGCAGGTATTGCTTTATACGTTTTGGAGGCAAGGTAATTTGCCGGATTGTCATTCCAAAATTGACTGGAAGCGGAAGCGGTAACAGCACGGTCGATTGATACCTCGGTGCATCCAAAGTTGAAGGAAGTCAGGTTCTTTACTCTCGATAAAATTGCGCCTGCGCCATCGTAAAAATAAACACTGTCGTTGGGACCAAGATATGCCGTGGAACTTTGGTTTAGTAATGTAGATATTGGAGTGGCAGCAATGCTATAAATAAAGGCAATATTTGGCCGCAAGGTATGAATTAAAGATGCGGACAAATTACATCCGGCAGTTGTACCGCTGGTATATTCTGCATAGGCCGAATATGGGTTTGGGCTGTTTGGATGATCGGCGTCGAGAATATCATCTCCGGAATCAGCATCAGCATTTTCAAAACATATATTTACTACGATATTGTCAGCGCCATCCCAATTGAAATTAGAGGTAAAAGAGATCATGTTCTCTCCCAACATAGTGGCGTAATTGGCTTTATACACCTGTAAAAAGGTTCCGATTACAAAATTGCCCAACCTGGTGTTTTTTGTATGTGCCAGGGAGACAGTAAAACCATTAAAAGGCTTTGTGCTGTTTTTGGTCTGTACCCTCAATTTGAGCCCCGACAGGGTGGCAGCATTGGTTATACCAGCATTATTCAGCTCTGCCTTTGTAACCAGATATTGCACACGGTGTTTGATTTTTGAGCTGCGAAAACAACTCGCCCCGTCGTTTGTCACCGTTGCCTGTATACCCATAAATATGTTGCCACCCGACGACGCAATATGGGGGGCTTCATCGTTGTCGTAAAGGGTGAGGGTGAAGGTTGGATTGGTGGAACCTTTGACTGCATCGTCGCCGGTGAGCGAAAAATCGAAAACAATCGTTTCTGCCGGTTCGGTGGCTGCGTCATCAAAAATCCTCACCGTGAACAATTGTGCGGCGGTACTTCCGGCGTTAAATGTAAGGGTGTTGCCAGGCAAACTAAAGTTACCATTGGTGAATACTTCATAATCGTAGCCCCTGGTGGCCGTACCCGAAAAGGCAAGTGTAGCCACCGTTGCAGCGCCGGGTGCGCTGCTTATCGTCATTTGGTAAACATTATCTGTATAAGTTCTACAATCTCCCGGTGCCGCAGTGCCGGTTTTACTCTCGGTTTTGCTGGCAGCGGCAACCAAAAAATTGATAACCCTGGTGCCGCTACAGGGCGTTAGGGCCGACGATGTACGAAAACCTGACCTGGAAGTTAATTCAGTGGCCGCCTCCACCCTGGTCTTTTGCCCATTGGTAAACAACAAACGACACGACGTATAGCTCATAAAGTTGTGCTCGGTGTTTTTGGTATAAGGAGTATTGTTAATGGTACAAGGGTTTACATCGGAACGGCAGGTGAAATTGAAGTTGCCGTTTCCATCCACATTATTGGAAATGGGATCGGTATCGCAAACCTTATCGCCATCCAGGCTACAATCGTTATTGACCGGGCAATCGTTATAGAAATTGGAACCCTGAAAGGTATGGTAAAGGTTAAAGGCGTGCCCCATTTCGTGCGGCAGCGTAGTTTTACCCGCTGTAAATTGTGACGCCAGCATAACAATGCCATCCAGGGAGGGAGGACTGCCCGGGTAGAAAGAATAACCAGCGATAAAAGATCCCGTAGTGCCGTCGTTACCATCAATCTTATTTACAATCCATATATTATAGTATTCAGCGGGGTTCCATCGTGCAAAGTCTTTCAGGTCAATGTCAGAACAGCCAGTGGTTCCATTTAGCTTTACCCCCGATGCGGCATAGCCAGGTATGAATGAAGCATTCACACGGTCTATACCATTGGTAGCCCCGCATGATGGGGTTCGCTGTGCCAACACAAAAGTCAGGTTCATATTTACCACTCCGCCGCCTTCAACAGCCCCTTCCATACCGTTGTATGTGCCTGCAAACACCTGGTTGAGATAATTAATAGCCCCGGAAAGTGTGGCATCATTTGGATTATAAGCGCTGCCCACCTCGCCTCCTGTATGCATGACATGTATGACAACCGGCACCGTTAAAGTAGTATTGCCTCTTTGCTGCCGTGGAGCCGCAATCAGCGATTGCACCTTTTTTTCAACCAACTGCTGTATGCGACGGCCCTCAGGATCTTTTAAAAGTTCTTTCATTTTTTCATCGAACCCGCATCTTGCCTGCCCAAAAGAAAATAGAAGGCGACAAACCAATAATAGTAATAAAAGAAATCTTCGCATTATAGTTAAGTCTGGATTGTCAGCATTCTTATTCTAAAATAAAATGGGGAGCGTCGCAATTCATTACAAACGGTCTAAAGTATATAGGAAATCAAATTAGCCAGAAAAAACTTCCGTTTTTCTTTAGCACATCGTCATTTTCGCGACAAATAAAATTATGTATTTAAATGAATTTTATAATACAATTTTATTGGTATTTCAGAAGGTAAAAAGAGGTTGCCAACAATCGGCATTTTTGTATTAAAAAAGTGAGTCTATTAAAGTACATCACTTTATATTTAGGAGGCAGGGCCAAAATTCTGCCAAATGTATTTTTTGAACAAAATGCCCCTAGGGATATTGTATTGGTATTTACCCCACATTGAATTCAATTGTTTAGAAAACCTTAAAGACAAATACCTTTTAAGAACGGAGACGATTATTTTTTCCATGAAAAAAGAGATTCTGGCACCAATGCAAGCACTCTGAAGCGCAACCGGCACTTTACCCTTTTTCCGGATGAAGGTCTTAGAGTTAAAAGAAGGAAGGTCAGCTACGGTTTAAATTGAAGCACCAGCCCTCCACCTAAAAAAAATGACACCCGTGATTTACAAATGAAAAAATAGCAACAGCCTTCCTTAAACAATAAAAAAATGATTTTTCTTTACGTTTGTCGAACAACAAAAAATAATGAATTCTTTTGTTGGTCAGCCCGAAGGGCTTATTTTAGATCTTGTTCGTCAGAATTCGTTATTTGAGTCTTTTTTCTTGCGTCGCGCACTTTTTTTATTCCATAACCAACCCCTGCCGCAAGCAAAATGCTTAGGCCACCATCAATTGGAACTGCTGCTGCATTATCGGGGTCGCCACCAGGGTCAGGCGGAGTTTGTGCATAAATTACATCTGGCAAAAAAATGAATACCAGTATTAATAAAGCAAAAAAGATAAGAGTCTTTTTCATAAGCAATATTTGTAACATGATCTAAAGATTAGTAAATTTACCGGTAAATTATTAAAATAGAAGCCATTATCAAAATTATTTTTATAGGTTACGCCCCTTTTTTATTTGTCCTTGTGGGCGCTTAAAGTATTTCAGAAATAGATTTAGGTTGAAAATATCTAAAAAAAAATATTTTAATAACAACGGAGTTGGTTAATTCTTCTTTTTGTAAGAAATGGCGCAATAGCCAACAAAGAAAAAATTTTCCAACCTGGAAAATAGAATACAAATTGGATATTGTCTATATTGATGACGGGCATCTCTAAAATGTTGCAGCACTTAAATTTGCAGATATTTTGCAGGATTAAATTTTGCTAAACTAAACCCTCATTGCAAGGTTAGGAGCTCGTACCTGACATCCAATTAAAAACAGACCGAACTTACCTCTTACTCAAACAATATTTCTGCGTACCCCTCCACAATCACCCGGCAACATTTTAGTATTACCTCATACCGCCGCCCGGGGCTTTGCTTTATATTATTGCAATGGCCCAACCCTGCTTTGCAATTAGACATCGTGTATGAAGTAATTTTACCGCATGAATTTCGCCAGGATAGTTTCGTCCGTTTTTATCATCCTATTTTCTTTTATAGTACCCAAATTTGTCATTGGTCAGCCTGCTTATTTAGGCGGCCTGGTAAAAGACATTCGCAGCGACGAACCCATTCTTCGGTAGTTTTCATCTATCCTTTTAATCTATAAACAGGATGCCCTTAAGGGCAAATACCACATGTAGTAAACGTTGTTGTTTCTATAATTTGATAACATACTTATTCTTTTTGTACCCATGCATTTAAGCAGTTATTCCCAGCCTGTAATACCAGTTTTATAAACGGTTTTTCGCCGTCAATGGTAAATTGATAATGTTGTTGATTTACCGGTACTTCGGCCACCTTAACATAATCATCTTTTAAACCATTTTTAAAATTGTTGGCAGTTGATGCCCAAATGGTAAGCGAACCATTGTTTTGTAATGCTTTCCATGAAAGATGGATGCCGGTATTTATTTGCACAGCTTTTAAGTTGGCGATAGAAACCGGGCCGAGCATTGAAGTGCCATCCACTTCAAACAACTGGTCCCCTGGTATATTAATCTTCATAAAATGCGCAATGGTGGGCATAATGTCTATAATGGCTGGCGTGTAATAGCGGGCATAGTCATTTAAACCTTGCAGGTTAGTTGCCATCCAGGTAGTGCGCTGTCGATTGGTTTGGCCGCCATGTCCTTTCCCCGATTTTTCGTCGCGGCCGTGATCGGTAGTAATGATCATCATCCATTCTTCATTGAATTTATTTTGGCGCTTATTAACAGCATCCCAAATGCGGCCAATTTGTACATCCATTAACTGCACTGCACTGTCAAACTGCGGGCTGTCACCAAAGCGATGAGCCACATCGTCAGTATATTCAAGGTAAACCCACGACAGGTCAGGAGCATTTACAGCTATTACTTTGGCCGCTGCCTTACTAACCTGCTCGTCAATCAGGTGCATATACATGCCGGGCTTATCGTGCGGAAACCTGGTGGTGTCAAGCTCATATCCATCAAAGCGATCATCAACCGAAATATTACCGGCCTGCGGCAAAGTGTCGCCCACCAGTTTTGTGCGGTTGTCGGTCCAACTGCTGAATACACCAATTGTTTTGGAAGGATATTGTTTTTTCAACAGCCTGAAAATATTATGATAGTTATAGTTTGGCGCTTTAATATCGTTGCCTGTAACGTTGTGTTTATTAACCCAGGTGCCGGTTAGCAAACTGTTATAGCCAACGGCAGAAATGGTTGGCGTTTGGGTATAACCATCTTTTTCGCCGCCAACATAGGCCCGCATATAAGTACCGGTTTTTGTAATCCGGTCGATGTTGGGTGTTGAAACCCGCTCTACTACATCGGCGGGAATGCCATCGACAATAACAAAAACTACCTTTTTGGTTTTAGTTGCAGATTTGGTGGGGCTTTGACCCCATAAAAGAACCTGGGTAAAAATGGTTGTAATGAGTAAAATTCCTTTCAGTTTCATAGAAAAAGATTTTAATGAAAAGATACAATATCAAAAAAGAGTTATGAATTGTGAAAAAAGGAATAATGACTATTTTAGATATTCAGTTTCCAGGGGATACAGAAACGAGTTCGTTAGCAACAATGCTTTGGCGGCTGTGCAAACTTCAACAGGCCGACATGAAAATTGATAATTGATTAAAATAAAATTAGAATGAGAAAACTAATCGCAGCAATGAATATGACATTTGACGGGTTTTGCGATCACACGGCAATGATAGCAGATGATGAAATACATCAACATTACAATGAGCTATTAAGCAGCGCAGACACGCTTATATACAGAAGGATAACCTATCAGCTTATGGAAAGTTATTGGCCAACGGTAGTAAAAGATCCGACAGGGAATAAACCAACAGATGAATTTGCAGTGCTAATAGACAACATTCCCAAAATTGTCTTTTCCCGCACGCTGAAAAATGTAGAATGGAAAAATGCAAGACTGGCAACGAGTAGCATTGAAGAAGAAGTTTTAGCACTCAGGCAATCCCGCAATGGCGGAAGTAAAGACATTTTCGTTGGCAGCCCGAGTTTAATTGCGGCGTCACCTGATCTTAATTTAGTTGATCAATTCCAAATCTGTGTTCAGCCAATTATTTTAGGAAAGGGTTTATCATTATTGAAAAACATTAATGACAGAATTGATCTTAAACTCTTAAAAACAAAAACCTTTAACTCCTCCGGTTCAATAATACTTTACTATGAGCCGACAAAAAAATGACTGCTAACATAAAACGACAAAACTTAGGACGAAGAGTAGCGCATGCTCATAACAACGGTATGACGACTGCCCTGTGCGTGTCTGTGCCTCTGTGTTTCAAAAAATTAAGCGTTCACACACCTCCTCAGCCAATCCAAACGATAGGGTCATTCCGGCTCCTCCTAATCCATTTACAATGGTTACGCCTTGCTGCGGACTGTACACAAAATCGGTTTGGCCGGTAGTTAGTTTCGGATAGATACCATGCCAGCTTTGTACCATCTTCCAATCTTTAAACTGAGCAAATTGTTTGAGGTAATCCACTATTAACCCGTTGATCTTTTGCTTATCAAAAGGGTCGTGAACCAGGCCATATTCATGACTATCCCCAATCGTCAGCTCTCCCTCCGCATTTTGCGACACCATTACATGTATGCCCCATTGCAGGTAGGCAGGCATGGTTTGCCGGTAATGTTCATGCAGCTTAGGCAGTGAGGCCGCCGATTGAAAACTTTTGTAATGAATAAGCGATAAACCCCCGCACAAGGCGGGACCTATACGCCATTGCCGCGGCTGTGCATTCAGGCGCATCATCTGTAGCTTACATTTGGTAAAACCACTTTCGCTAAAAACATGCGGATACAGCGTCTCAAAATCGGAACCGCTGCATATAAATATCTCATCGGCGCTAAAGGTACCTGCGCCGCTTACCACCCGCGGGTGGTCAATTGATGTGACCGCTGTATTGAAATAAAACTTTACACCATACTTAGCAGTGAGATAACCGGGCAGCCTTTCAATGGCCACTCTCGATTCTATGATCATCTCATCATCGCTTTGCAGGGCAGTTAACAGGTTGGCGGGATTGACCGCTTCACTGGCGGCAATGGTTTCAGAAGCGTTTAAAACCCTTACCGGGCGGTGGCCTTTATTCGCCTCCGCGAATTCTTTTAACACGGCTGCTTCCAGTTCGTTATAGGCCAGGTGCAGGCTTCCCCTTTCTTCATACCATAAACCGGCTTCGCTGCACACCTGTTTCCAGATGGATTTGCTCCGCAGCGCCCGCTCGTATAATTTGCCATTGGGCTGGCCTATCGGCCATAACATTCCAAAGTTGCGAATGGATGCCCCAACGGCTTTTTCGTTTCGTTCAAATACCGTTACCTGGTAACCCCTTTCGGCAAGAGTGCGGGCCATGGCGAGACCAACTATTCCTGCCCCGATGACAATGGCGGATTTATGCGGCATACGCTTGTGCAATATTGTTTTGTGTTGAATAATATTTGCGCCTGAAATAGAAGGAGGCGATGAGTGTGCCTGCGATACCAACTGTACAAATGATGTACACCGCGCTCACAAAAAAGCTGGTCCACGATACCTGGAAACCCAGGAATTCTTTTAGAAATAAAATTGCCACGCTGCCCAAATAACCAAAGGCATCGGCTACGTACATAATAAAACCGACGTTTCCTTTTACGCGGTAACTGGCTATCATGCGTTCAAAATACAGCGCGTTAAAGGGTACATAACTTAGGTAAAGGCCGGTGCCAATTAACGTCATCCATAGCACGGGGCCAATGTATGTTTGGGCAAATAAAAATGTAGCCACCAGGGCAAGCGCATAGCCGAAAGTGATGATGTAATGATTGATCATGAAAGCCCGCAGGTTGTTTTTGACCAATATTAACAAACTCATGCAAACCAGTACAACGATACTCACAGGTATTTCGGTTTGGGTAAATATGGAGGCCTGGTTGGCAAAGCCCATTTCGGTCCATATTTCGTTGGCAAAATTGTCGCGAAAGTCGCGCAGGATGGTGAGCAATACATACGTAAATACAATAGTAATAATGCCCGGAAGAAACATAGCCAGGAAATCTTTTCGTTCCTGGTTGGTCATGGGGTTACGCACACTGCGCATCGCAATATCCGCCGGCGAAGGCGGGGGTACCTGGTTCAACAGAAGGGTAAAGCCTATCATAGGCAGTACAAACAAACCGCCTGTTAAAAAAGGCATCCAATAGTCATGCACATTATTCAGCAATAGTGTTTTGCCGATACTCTTAACTACGCCGCTCGAAAATATAAAACTGATGGAAAGCACAGCTCCCATAAACTCCGTCTGCCTTCTGCCTTCAAGGTAGCCGAAAACAAGGCCCCATACCATGCCGAGCGGAAAACCATTGGCAAAAAGAAATACGATGTTGTACGGCGCCGGCGTAATGGCAAACAACAGTAACGCCAGCCAGGACCACAGTATCAGTTTTACAATTGTGCCGCCACGTTTGTGTGGATCAATGGCAGAAATGAATTTGATACCATAGAACTTGCTGAGCATGTAACCCACCACCTGCGCTGTTACCAGCCATACTTTGTAGTTGATCTGCAGAAAATACTGTCCTTCAAAACCAGCGGCTGTATAGGGTTTTCTAAAAGCATACATGCAGAAGTACACTCCAAAAGAGCAGACGGCCGCATAAACCGGTATGACCCAGGGAGCACCTGCCAAAAGATGCTTTTGTAAAGGCTGGTACACCAACATAGGCTATGGTATATTGTCGATGATGGCAATGAGTTCCGCCAAATCGCTGATAATGAAGGAGGGTTCATACATAGCCAGTTCTTCGCGGGTAAACGCCCCTGTAGTAATGCCTATTGAATACAGGCAACCGGCGTTCTTTCCTTCCATTATATCCACTTCGGTGTCGCCTACCTTAATAATCTTACCCTGATCGGTTACGCCGGTGCATTTCATGATCTCCCTTATCATGTAAGGTTGTGGCCTTCCTGCCTGCACTTCGCTGCTCGATATCACAGCCTGCACAATATCATCTTTAAGCCAGCCCAACCTGTCCATTATTATATCGGTTATTTGTTTGCTGAAGCCGGTATCCATTCCAATCTTGATGCCCCTTTCCTTTAAAATGCCAAACACTTTTAGGGCGTTGGGCAATGGTTTTATTTCGGGAGTGGTGGCGTAAAAGGTCATCATCTCCTTCAAAAATTTATTATGTATCTCATCAATGTACTCATCGGTTATTTTGCTGTTGTCGCTTTCAAACTCCTCCAGCATTTTTTTAATGGCTTCAGGCTTTTTATAACCCATCAACGGATTTATTTTTTCTACCGGAATGTCGTACGAATAATGTTTCATGGCCTGCTGAAACGCCGTGGCAATTTCTCCGCCGTCGGCCACAGTGGTACCGGCTATGTCAAAAACAACCAGTTCTATTTTGCTGATCATATGTTTGGTTTATTTTGTAAGTGTTCGTTTATCAGTTTTTCAAAAAAGCTGAGCGGGTACAAGATTATGTCAGTTTCCTTAGAAAGCTCGTCCCAGAGCCTCACCTGTATAATATCGTCGAAGTAAGGATGTTGGGCAAACAATTCAGCCTCAGTAGAGGTCATTGGGCCACCCTGCCAGGCCAATGTTTGCTGGCTGGCGGGCGATAATTTAGCGGCATAGGTTTCATCAGTAGCCACCAGGTAGCGTTTGGCATCCACATGCTTATCCACTACGGCACATACCCTTTGCGAAAATCCATTTTCAGCCAGGTAGGCCGCACCCAGGCCTTCATGGTTTACTACGCCAAAGCCTCCCATATCTTCAATTCCGGGCTGGTCTTTTAAAAGATGGCCAATGTCATGTAAAAAGGCGCCTATTACCAGTTCGTTGTCAAAGCCATGCAGATGCGCTTGCATACCGGCCTGTACCATGTGCGATAATTGCGACACCGGCTCACCGTCATAATCTTTATGCCCGTGTTCTAAAAACAATTGCATGATGATATTAGTGGTGGATACAGCCTTTTGAATGGTCATTGTTGTTATACCAGGTGATTAAGATGTATAGATAAGTTGTATAGATTAAAAGTATCTATTTTTAATTTATGATTATAAACAACCTCAGATTATTTTCTGTTAGAAAATAAAAGCCTTATAGGGTTTGCGCCGCCTTGTACCGGTGTAAAATCAAAACCCAGTATTGCCGCCATAGTAGCTGCTAATTGTTTTTGGTATAGCTGCTCGTGCTGCTTTACTTCCCCCAGTGGCTGAATACCTGCTCCAATTGCTGCCATCCAAATCTGGCTGGATTCTTCAATTTTTTCGCCATGGCTTTTCCATTGACTCTTATCCTTATCGCCCCGGCCGTGATCGCATGTAATAATCATGGCTGTTTTTGCTTTGTATTGCCACATGGATTGCAATGTATTCCAAAGGTCGGCTATCATGCCATCCTCAGCACGGGCGCTTTTAATATATTGATCGTACTGACCGCCGTGTGCAAAATCATCGGTTTCATCAAAAGCAATACACAGTACCCGTGGCTTGTATTCCTTTAAATATTCCCGTGCCGCCATGTAAGTTATTACGTCGGGCCTTACACCAATGGGTTTGGTTGATAAAAACTGCATATCATTTATTAACTGTAAAGCGGGTGAAGCAAAACGAAGCGTATCCACATCGGCGTTTACATAAACGCCGCTACGCCTGCTGTTGAGTATATAGGGAAAGACATCCCACGTAGCGAATGCGGCAACTTTACCTTCAAAGCCCTTCTGCCTATTTATAAACTCAAGCACGTTAATGTTTTCATTCCATTTTTTATCGTTTGAGTTTATTGAAGTATCAGGATAACCAGTAAATATTTCGTTATAGCCAGGGTACGAAAAATGGTAACGATTGGCGACATCCATGTTACTTCCTATCCACCGGTTGCCATATATCTGTCCCTGTGTTTGTATGGTGTTCCAGATAAATGGAAACAATTTATTTCTTCTTTCATTTACCTCATCATCCCAAAAAGCGGTCTGCATTTCTCTGCTGTCCGGGGTAAAGGTTTTATTATTCATTAAAGCTGAGTCAACCCCGCCAAACAGTTCCTGCCACCGCATACCATCCAGCGTTATAACTACCAGGTTTTCCGCCGTACCCATTTGGGCGATGGAAGGCTGTATTGAAAATAAGCAATAGAAAAGCGGAACGAAAATTTGTCGCATAGTAAGGGATTAAATAAAAACGAAACTTTTTACAAAGCTCCGTTTCTTTAAAGTATTAAGTCTATTTTATTAACCACATCTCCGCGTTAATGTTATCGTTGGTAAAACTCTGGCTGGAAAGAGCTGCCTGCCAATTTGTTTTATTGTTAACCTGCTCACTGTTGGGATATTGGAATCTTTTTGGAACAGTGCCTCCATTACCCGTTCCTGTTCCGGTTAAAAATGTGGGAACACCTGTGCGGCGGTAATTAAAGAAAGCTTCCCAGCCGGAGTTTTGAAAAAACGCGAGGTATTTTTGAAGCAATATCTGGCGTAAGCCTGTTTCATTATCGCCTGCGTATTTTACAGTTGCCTGTTGGTAATAATTGCCTTCAAAATTAAAAGGAATAGTATAAGTAGTGCTTCCGGCAGTGTTATTAAAGGGAAAGGTTTTACTAATGGTAAAGCCGGCCGCTCCGATAACCGGTATTCCATAAAAACCAAACGAAGCCATCATTCCTTTTTTATACCAGTCTTCGGCTGAGCCGCTTATCCAACCCATGTTTATGGCTTCGGCCATGTTGAAACAATATTCAGGGTAACCAATTATAATACCGGGTTCGCCCACATAGTTGCTGTAATATCCCGACCTGCTTCTAACGGAATAAGCGCCGTTGTTAACATCGGCCATTTTCGACGACATATCGGCAAGGTCCTCACCCGAATTGGCGCCATTATAAGCGTTGATGTCGTCGGGTTTTTTACCAGCCTTTATCAGCGCGGTTGCGGGTTCTGCTGTTACAAATGCCCTTGGGTCATTTAACATTACCAGGTTATTAAGATAGGTTGCAGACATATTGTACCTGGTAGCATCAAAACCCAGGTTGTCGGGATTGCTGGGATATTTATTGAGGCTGTTATAGGTAAATTGTAAATTATCGGCCATGCCTTCGGGTAAAGGATATTTGGTTTTGTTGCCAGTTATTGCCGCGAACTGTTGTTTCACCTGCAAGTCGGCATCGCCTGCTTTTTTGCTCAAAGCAATTAATACTCTCAGCTTAAATGCATTATTTATCTTTCGCCAATTGCTTAATTTTTTAAAATAAATATCACCTTCAACTGCAACGTCACCAGTTGTGGCGATAATTGATTCCAGGTCGTTGTTCGCCTCGTCAAGCCAGGTTAGTATTTGTTTAAATACTTCTTTTTGATTAGAATAAGCCGGGTTGGTTAATGCAATTCCTTTTAGTGCTTCGGCTAAAGGCAAATCACCATTCAGGTTTGTCATGCGATAATAGAAAAACGCCTTAAAAAATTTAGCCAGGGCCGAATATGCGTTTACATCTTTTAATCCCTGCTTTTTGGCTTCTGCCACCATCTGCTGAATGTTATTCAGTGTAATATAATTCCACGATGCACCCGTCCAATCGTAACGCTGATCACCATAATAATTGTAATTACAAATATCAAATTGGTTATAACGCGTAACAAGGCTCCATGGTTTGTCAATATTCAACTCGTTAGCGACAGCGGTAAATATGAGCGACGGAGGAACACTCTCTGCCCTGTTAGGATTTTGGGTGAACTGATCGTATTGTTTGGTACATGAGGCAATGCCTAACACAAGAGCTGTGAGTATGACCAGTTGAATGCGGAATTTCGTTTTCATAATAAGTTGTATTATTTTCTTAGAAAGTAATGTTTAGGTTTATGCCGTAACGTTTGGTAGTGGGCGTTTGGAGTGTTGAGCTCCCTTCGCTGCCGGCGTATTGGTCAATATCCACGTCCTTATGCTTTGAGAAATACAGGAGGTTTCTGCCTACAAGTGACACACTTGCATCCTTAATAAATGTTTTTCCCAGCGCCCCGGTGGGTACATTGTAAGTAAGTGTTACTTCACGCAGCTTGGCGAATGTTTTGCTGATGATGTTTGCTTCATTGGTGTTATAATAAAAGCTGATGTAGTCCTGCAAAAAGGTAGCAGTGGTATTAGGAGAATACTTCAGATCGCCAGAGTTGGTAACATTTCCCAAAGCGTCATATTTTAAAGCGACACCGTTGTTTATATAAACACCTTCGCCCACCCACGACTTTTTGCCAAGGTAATCCTGGTATCTCGCTTCACCCATTTTACCTTCAACTGTCTCGATATTTCTTCCGCCTCTAAATGTTTGCTGTTGAATGTAGTTGATCATATTTCCGCCGACACGGCCATCAAACTGAAAACCCAATTTGAAACTCTTATAATTCATATTGCTGATAAAACTCCATATCCAATCAGGATTGGTATAGCCTAAAAATTTCCTTACCGGGTTCCTGATAGGTCTTCCTCCTGCATCGTTAATGATTTGTCCATCAGGTGTTTTAACAAAATTGGAACCGATCAACTGATCGTAGCGGGTACCTACTTTTAAGAAATTATTTAATTGGCTAATACCCGGATAAATTTCTTTGAGCTTGTCTTTGTAGGCGGACCAGTTTACCACCACATTCCAGTTAAAATTTTTCTTTTGAAGAATGGTAGCATTACCTGTTACCTCCCATCCTTTTATCTCCCTGGTGATACCGTTTTCTTTATAAGAATTATAGCCGGATGCAGAAGAACGGTTCAGGTTAAAGATCTGGGGGCCAAGCTGCGAAATATAATAGGTAACACCCAGACCGAAACGCCTCAGTAGTCTTACATCCAGACCAGTTTCGTAAGTAGTGTTTGAAAATGGCTGCAGATTGGGGTTAGCCAGCACATCGGTATAATAAGCGCCCACCTGGTTGTTATATACAATTGGCGTACTGTACACGTTAGAATTTTCATAGGTAGGTCCGTCGTACGATGAATTATATTGGAAGCCATAACCCAAAGGATACGACGCCTGGGGAGTAGCGCCAATGGAAGATGTTGTCAGGCCACCTTTTACATTAGCATATGACCCTCTTAATTTTAAAAGATCGATAGCTTTAGGCAGTTGCAAATAATCTGTCAAAACCGTACTTAATGAAACTGAAGGGTAAATAAATGTCTGGTTATCTTTTGGAAGGGTTGAAATTTTATCAATACGGCCGGTTAAAGAAAGGTTGGCATATTTGCTGAAGCTTACATCAGCATAACCATACGAACTTAAGACGATCATCTGGCTTTCAAAACTGGTTGCCTTTAATGGGTTGCGGCTGTTAGCGAAGTTGTACAAGCCGGGTACATTTAAATAATCGGTAGTTACAAAACTGGAATTATATTTAAATGTGCGGATATTGGCGCCGGCCGAAGCTTTTACATCAATGAAAGAAGCGATCCGGTTTTTCTGCCAGGTTACCAGCAGGTCGGTGTTGTTCTCAAAAAGGCTTCGTTTGTCTTCACGATAGTCACCTTTATTTTCTTCGCGGCCATAAGGGTGGGCCGAATAAGGAAGTTTTTCGTTGCGGAACAAGTCATAAGTAGTAACCTGCGTACGTACAAATGCATCCAGGTTTTTGTTGATCTTATATGATAATTTCAGGTTGCCATTCACATCGGTTTTGTAATGACCGCGTAACCACTCGTTAACCACAAAATAAGGATTGTGGTATCTTGTATATTCTGCATAAATACTTTGCACGCCTTCTTTGCCGGGCTGCCAGTAGTTTCTCATATCATCAATATTCCAGTCGGCGCCGCCCCAAATTATAATGTTGTAGATAAGACTGTTAGGCCCATAATTTACGTCGGGAAAGTTGGGAGAGTATTGCCTGTTATAGTTGATATATGATTCCAACCTCAATTTGTCGGTAAAGTTATAACCGGCCGAAATGTTGAAGTTGCTGATGTTCAGCTTCATGTTAGGAACTATCGCTTTTTGATAGGTTTGCGACATCGAAAAACGCATATCATACTTATCCGTCTTAGCCGAAACTGCCAGGTTGTTGGTTGAAAGTAACCCGGGCTCTAAAAACCTGGTCAGGTTGTCTTTACCCCTTGCCACCCAGGGTGTACCGCTGCGCACACCTGTTACCGGATCCACCGGGCTGTCGTATTGAGGTATTGGCTGGCCTTCAAATTTTGGCCCCCAAATATCATAGTCGGCATCGTTGGTACCACTACCGCGGCCATCTACAAAAGCATATTTACCGTGGTCGCCGGGGCCATATTCGTCCTGAACTTTAGGGATAGCATTAAAACCGTTTTCAACCATTGTTGAAGAGTTGAACTCAATAGAGTAACCTCTTTTATCTTTCGTGCCTCTTTTGGTTGTGATCATAATGGCACCGTTGATGCCCCGAAACCCATAGAGCGCCGCGGCGGTTGCGCCTTTTAAAACGGTAAAAGTTTCAATATCGTCTGGGCTTATGTTCCATGTATCAGAGTTAATGGGAACGCCGTCTACCACAAACAGGTTTACACCCTGGCCTCTTAACAATAACGACGGCCCCTGCAACATTTCGGCGGATGCGCCTACAGTTAAACCTGCAACTTTGCCAACAAGGCTGTTAATGGGATTAGGCTCTCTTGCCTTTATTATATCAGCTCCTTTAATTTCCTGCACCGCATAACCGAGCTTTTTGGTTTCTTTCTTAATTCCCAGCGCGGTAACAACCACCTCGTTTAACTGTTTTGAAACCGAACTTATTTCAATTACCAAAGGTTTGCCACTTACGGTAACGGATTTGTTTTCAAACCCAACGTAGGAAACCATTATTACGTCGCCTGTTTTAGCGGGGACAGAAAAACTTCCATCACTTTTTGTAAGAGCGACGCTGTTTGAATTTTTAACCGCAATAGTGGCAGCTTCAATACCCAAACCGGTCGATTCGTCCACCACTCTTCCGGTAACAATATTTGACTGCGCGTTTAATGACAGGTGGAAATGCAGAGTCAGCAATAACAACAAGTGCGGGAGAATAAGGTACAAACGCTTCATATTTTTAAATTTGAAGCGAAAGTATCGGCCTGATGTTATGAGGATATTTAGAAATAATTAAATAAATATTAACGTTTACTATACAATAACGAAATATGCCTCGCTGTTTAGCTTTGGCGGCCCGGAGCAAAATATTAATTAAACAAGCATTGAATAAGGAAAAACTTATTAATTATTAGCTGAAATTAAACAGTAGAGGAAATAATATTGAAGCTTAACTCTAAGTATTATTTGTGGGATTGAAAGTAACCCAAATAAAAGTTACCGTTAAAATTTTTATTAAAAACTTAACCCACCACAATTGTTTATTTAGCGGAATGATCACATCTATCACTTCGTTTGAAATGACCACAATATTTAAAGCCTCAACTACCAAAATGATGTCAATATCCCTTGTGACTCTCGGCACAAAGCCTGCTTCATCAATGTTAATATCACAGGCAGTGCCCCCAATAATCACATAATTGTCGGGGTATTGCTCAAAGTATTTTTTAAAAATGTCTAATCCTCTTACCATATAAATTTTTCGATTATTTGTTCTAATGCCATCTCAACCCGCTCATCTCTGCTATCTTTTACGCTCAGATAAAGAGAAGCGGGTCAACTACCGGTAAATCATTAGGAAGTTCACCTACTAAAGTCAAGGGGTTGTACTTCCAAATTTCCAAAGCATATCTGCCTTCATGCTCATTCGGATTTGCTAAAACATTACTTTTTTGCAAGCCATAAAAAACGGTTTTTTCTATTGCGAAATACTCCTGCCTACTTGGGTTCAAGTCGGTATATTCTGGCATGGCAGATGCATTGGATTGCAATAAAATAATGTCTTTTGGCTTTTCATCTACAAATACTGTTTTTAAGACCGGGTTTACCAACAGGTTTTGCTCATGTGCAATATTCCACAATTCGCTTCTATTATACCGAAAGCGAATAAACTTCTCCTTTTCTCCTGTTACTTCCAGTAATTCATTATATTTTAAGTTATCAATAGCATTGGTTATAGCCATAGGTGTATAGTTCAGTTTTCTGGCTATTTCTTTAAAAGGGTAATCCTCCAGTTTCCAATTTTCGTTACGGTGGATGATATGGTAAATCAACAGAAACTGAGCCGAGGGTAATATCTTTTCGCTTTTTTGTTTTGCTTTCGGATTTGTAAAGCTTTCCTTTAAATCAACCAGCATGTCGGGCAAATAGAGTTGCTTATCCGGTACAATAAAGTTTATGCCTTTTTCAATCAGCCTTTAACAGTTGTATGCAGGCACATTTTGCAACACTATTGCAACTATCATTTGAAGCACATTTTTTATTTGTTGTAGTTGTTTTTCGGTTTGTTGTATGCTGAATCCTTCTTTGCTTTTCAATTCTGCTAATACTATTTCCACATTGAAAAGCATTGTTTTGTGCAGCTAGTATGTTTCAGTGATAAATAGGGGTAATCTATCCAGATAGCTTTTTGCCAATGGACTTATGGTTGCCTGAATTATAGATTTATTATATTGGTTAACAAAACTCAAAGTATTTATTCGTTTCAAACTTAAGGTGTTCGTTATGCTGCACATACCCCAACTGATTGGTAATAAGCTTGGTATTGCCAATACTAAATTCGGGTGTGTTGCTGTGGTGATGCCCATAAACCCAATAGTCGATGTTGGATGATCCAATCCAATCAAAAAGTTCTACAGCAAAGGCCTCATTCAGCACATCGCCTTTGTATTGTTCGGGGTAGTTTAGGAAAGTTGGACAGTGGTGGGTGAAAACGGCAACTTGCTCTTCATAAGTTTCACTGATTTCCTTTTGAAGAAAGGCCAAACTCCCTTCATGCAATTGATTATATTGTTCAGCCGAAAGTCGAAATCCATTGTGTTTAATCTGGTGAAAATCGTTCAGACTTCTTTCTATTTGCCATTGATTACCAGGACTGATTTTACTCCATAAAGTTGAAAATATTAATCGGGTGTTTTCATGAATTGCCGAGGTATTATTGACTAGAAATACATTGCTACGGATTTTCTCATTCAGCACACCGCTTTTTTCTGAAACATCAAAATGGTAATACTCATGATTACCAGGCAGCCAATAAATGGTTTCAAAATGGTCGGACACATAACTGAAAAATTCTTTGTGTTTATCCATCACCGCAAAAGGCACAATATCACCCGCCAATACCAATACATCACCCACCGGCTGCAAAGGATGCTGCTTTAAAAATTCCTTGTTAGCAGGGAATTCCAGGTGAAGGTCGGATGCGTATTGGATTTTGTATGGCATTTTAAATATATTTTTTACTGATGTGGTCTTCTTTGAAACTTGGTGTGTCCATATTACTGTGCATTTTCAACTACCCAAGAAATAAATTCATTGCGTAGTTTTTCCATTTGCTTTTCTGTTAATTTCTTGTCTGTAAAATCTGCGACTTTTGTGATATTTCATGATAAATTACTTTGTTTCCTTGTTTTTAGATTGAATAAGTCTCCAGGTTTTGATTCAATTTCATATTTGTATGAATATTTTTTCCCAATACCCATTAGTAGAGAAGCTGAGTCAGTTGTCCAATAACCAGGGAAGTGTAATTTTTCCAATTTTCTCCTCATTTCTAATGCTGAAGAGAAACGAGATACTTGGTCGATAATCCATCAAACAACCGAATTTATTTTGAGTACCACGATTACAAAAGGTGTCAGAAGACCTTTAGATACCGTTTCATTCCCCCTTTTTTAGCAGATTTAAAGTTGTAGTTCAGATAGTTGTGTCAAATTGAAACAATCTGATTAATTCTTAGTTGAGCCAAAAGGAATTATGTCAGTTGGGTATTGGGTGGGCTTGGTTGAATTGGAGGTAAGAACCAGCATTCAAGATACATTATAAGATTTGAGGGAAAGAAGAAAAGCAGACTATATATTGTTTTTGGCTGACGCGGAATATAAAGCAGCGTACGGAGGAGGAAATTATAATCCCAATGTGCAAGGTTAGGAGCTGTCACCTGAAATTCACTTTAAAAACAGACCGAACTTACTCTAAATCAAACAATATATCTCCGCACCCCTCCACAATCACCCGGCAACATTCCAAAATTTCCTCTTCTTTAATAATTAGCGGCGGAGCTATGCGCAGGCAGTTGGGGGCAAACAGGAACCAGTCGGTTACCACCCCATTTTCTATACAGCGGTCCATTACTTTTTTACAAGTTTCAAACTTGTTAAATACCAGTGCCAGCCAGAGGCCTGCACTGCGTATATGTTGTATTTGGGGGTGCACCAGGTGTTTTAGAAACAATTGTTCTTTGTGCTTTACGTGGTCAATACACTTGCTTTCTACTAAAAACCGCAGGGCTGCTAAACCGGCGGCGCAGCTTACGGGGTGCCCGCCAAAGGTAGTGATGTGGCCCAAAACGGGGTTGCTGGTTAGGGTGTTCATGAGCCTGTTATCGGCCATAAAGGCGCCCAGCGGCATACCGCCGCCCAGGGCTTTGCCCAGCAGTAAAATATCGGGTACCACACCATATTGTTCAAAAGCCCACAAACTGCCGGTACGGCCAAAGCCGGCCTGTATTTCATCAAAAATTAATAACACACAATTTTTATCGCAGGCCGCTCTCAACTCAATCAGCCAATTTTCGGGAGGTTTGGTTACGCCGCTTTCGGCCTGCACCGTTTCTACAATTACGCAGGCCGTTGTATGGTCTATGCAATCAATCGCCTGTTGCGAGCCATAAGGCAGGTGATACACATCGGGCAGCAGCGGCCTGAAGGCGTTTCGCCAGTATTCATCGCCCATAACACTTAATGCGCCGTGTGTGCTGCCATGATAGGCATTGTTAAACGCTATGATCTTTGACCGGCCCGTTACCCGCTTTGCCAGCTTTAATGCGCCTTCGGTTGCTTCGGCACCGCTATTGGTAAAATATACCGAGTTGAGCGTTGGCGGCAACAGGTCGGTCAGCATTTTTGCATAGGCTACCTGGGGCGTTTCTATAAACTCACCATACACAATCAGGTGCATATATTGCTCCGCCTGCTGCTGAACAGCTTTTATTACAGTTGGGTTGCCATGGCCAATGTTTGCCACGCTAAAACCGGCTATCAGGTCTATATATTCTTTGCCGTTTACATCCCACATTTTTACGCCTTTGGCTTTTACTATTTCCAAACCTATTGGGGTGGGCGATGTTTGGGCTACATGGCTAAGAAAAAGCTGTCGGTTGGTCATTTAACTGAAAGTTGAAATTGCGAATAGTTGTTTGTCATCCACCCTTAATAAAACAAACAACAGGACGGTAAAGTTAACTGAAACCAGAATGATGGTGCTGACAGGCAAGATCGTTACATTATTTGAAGATGACATTTTTTAAACCCGGCCCGAACGTACCGGTCATGGTGGGGCGGGCACAGAGAACAACCAAAGGAAATACCCACAGAGAAACACAAAGTTTTCTCTGCCCCCTCTGTGAAAAACGCCTGAATTTTTCTGCGGTAAATTATACTTGTTATTGGCAGCCTTGCGCGCCAGAAGAAGCGGGCAGGCTGTGCCTCCTCCGCCTTCGGCCCTAATCGTGTGGGCACATCTTTTGAATGTGCTTTTTATTCGAAATCAAGCAAGGTGATTCTATAATAATTGTCTTAAAATAGCCCCATAGAGCATAGGGGCTACTTGTTTAAAGCGTATAAGATCAATCGGGCATCCAGGCTCCAAAGGATCCGCCTAAATTCATCATAACAGGAAGCACCTACGGAGCTTTAATTCGACTCTACCATGTATTTCTATAAACAGAATGCTCCAATGGAGCAAAAAAGACTTTACAAATGTGTCCACACGATAGGCCTTCAGACGGGGCACGGCGCAACGACGAGGAGGTTTGAAATCACGTTCCAACAAATAAAAAGCGACCATTTGAAATGCACCCCTTAAACGCTTTGGCCTTTTGCCCGTTTCTGATCCCATTATCTTTGCCGTATATCATCACCCCAAAAATAGAAACAATGGCTTTTATTATCCCTGTTAACGGCATTGAACCCACCATGGGCGCAGATTGTTATATCGCCCCTAACGCTACCATCACGGGCGATGTGGTTATGGGCGACCAATGCAGCGTTTGGTTTAACGCGGTTATCAGGGGCGATGTAAACTTTATAAAAATGGGCCATAAGGTAAATGTGCAGGATGGGGCCGTCATCCATTGTACGTACCAAAAAAACCCTACCATAATTGGAGATAATGTTTCTATTGGCCATAACGCCATTGTGCATGGCTGCACGGTACACAACGATGTTTTGATAGGCATGGGCGCTATTGTAATGGACCGGTGCGTGGTGCATAGTAACTCCATTATTGCTGCCGGCGCCGTAGTGCTTGAAGGCACCATTGTAGAAGAGGGAAGCATTTATGCCGGTGTTCCCGCCAAAAAAGTAAAAGACATTTCGCCCGATAAGATCAGCGGCGAAATAAACCGTATCGCCAATAACTATATCACCTATTCTTCGTGGTATAAATAAAGTTAACCTGCCGAACAATTCCTGTTAATCGCCCAAAGGCGCCTTTATCCTTCTGCGCCATAAATAATAATCCCCTTATTACAAAATAATTATCACCCACCCATCGTTTCATAAAATACCGCTGTCCGAAAATAAACAATAGCCCGGCAGTAAAGGTATCGGCCAGTATGCTAATTAGCCTTTTGCATTACCCGCAAACGGTTAAATAAACGATGTTTTTAGTATGAGCGGCTGCAAATTTTTTTAAAAGTCAATCATTTCTATGAGCCCCCACCAGCCTAACAACAAACCTATGCCGGTAACCATTGCCGATGCTGAATGGATGATGATCCACTGCGATACTTTTATTTCGGCAAGAGACAGAATACAATTACGCGACAATGCATTTGTAATTGACAGGGATCTTTCGTCTGTAATGCCTCATTTACCCAATAAAGATTTTGATGCCGGCTTTAAGGCGGGCGGAAAGGACAATGCCTTCTATTAACTGTAAGCAACCTGAAAAAATTTTTTTCAGGAAAAGTTAAAACGAACACTTTAAAAATCCAATACCTGAATACACCCCGTAAATGAAAAAACCATTTTTTATACTTTCCATTATTGCCTGCCTTAGTTTAACAGGTTGCGCCGTAAAATATGGATGCCCGTCGGCAGGCCGCAATGCGGGTGCCGAAAAGCTTTTAGCAGACGATCAAAAATCGGTGAAGAAAATAATGAGAAAAGCAGGAAAATTTAAAGGAGGAAAATTCGCACCTTAAAAATAAAAAACCATGGGCTATCAATTACACAATGCGTTTGGCACTATCGAAGCGGTTATAGACGATAACTGCAGCATGAAGAAATTTTTTAGTATTGCAAACATGCTGGCAGCAGACCTGCAGGTGAAGTTTACTGAAAAATCGGACAACATGGACACAGTTGACTGGAAATTTTTGTACAAGAACCATTCGCTGAAGCTGCACTTTAACATCTATAATGGCGTTTCTATCTGCACCGCAAACAGCGCCGATAACGATGCAGTGAGCGAGCTTGCCAGTTTATTGGAACACCGTTATTTTTAATAGTGTTTGTCGTCCATTGTATCAAGAATTGACAGGTAACTAACATACCTGTCAACGTGAATAACATTTTGATTGACGGCCTCCTTTATGGCGCACCCCGGTTCGTTTATATGCATGCAGTTGTTAAACTGGCAATCATTTATTCTCTCCCTCATTTCAGGATAATAATGCGATAGCTCCTGTTTTGCAATATCCACCAGGCCCAGCTCTCTTAACCCGGGCGTATCAATTATTCTGCCGCCAAACGGCAAGTCGAACATTTCGGCAAAAGTGGTGGTATGCAATCCCTTTCCGCTCCAGTCGCTTACCTGCTGCGTTCTAAGTTCCAGCAACGGAAAAATAGCATTAATAAAGGTTGATTTTCCAACGCCGCTATGGCCGCTGAGCAAGGTGGTCTTATCTTTCAGCAATTCTTTTATCTCGTCTACACCCTGCAGATTAACCATACTTGTCAGCACCACCTTATAGCCGCATTGCTCATATATTTCCTTTACCTCGGCAAACCTATCCAACTCTTTTTTTCGATAAACATCGGCTTTGTTAAATACAATAATCGCGGGTATATGATATGCTTCCGACGAAACCAAAAAACGGTCTATAAATCCCTGCGAAGTCTTTGGATCTTTTAAGGTAGCAAACAACATGCATTGGTCTAAATTGGAAGCTACAATATGGTGCTGTCGTCTGTTATGGGGCGATGATCGGGCAATATAATTCTTCCGGTCATCAATACCGGTTATCATGGCATTATCATCCATTTCGACCTCCTTTTCCATTTCCACTATATCGCCTACAGCAATCGGATTGGTTGAAGTAAGTCCCTCAATTTTCATCACCCCTTTAACGCGGGCATTGTAAAACTTTCCATCGTTTGCTTTGGCTGAATACCAGCTTCCGGTTGATTTATAAATGAGGGCTTTCATAGAACCGGAATAGAACCGGGATTTACGGGATTTGAAGGATTATTGGGAATAGAATCCGGATTATCAGGATTTGAAGGATTGATGGGAATAAATTTATTGGGATTGTGAGAACGCATCATGTTGAATAAAAACTGTTTCATGAAAGATAAGAAAGAAATCGGTTTGTTTAAACCTTCACTTTTTAATGTGTGCATGTAAATCAAGCGTTATAAATAAGGCGCTTCGTAAACATGAATACTTTTATTTGAATGGATATTTAAGTCGGCATGTTTTCACGCAAAGCCGCCAGGAGCTTCACGCCCGCCTGACCGGACGGGCAGGCAAAGATGTATAAGTGTATTTATTTGTATGCTCCAAAGATTTTTCTTTGCGTCCTTTGCGCGGGTTTTACTTTGCGTCTTTGCGTGAAAAACCGACTGTGCATATAATTACCGTGAACCATAAATAAATCAGACTAAAAATGTGTCTTTGGCAGGCCCCGCTTCTTCTGACGGGACAGCAATCCCCAGCATAATCAGGCTGACAAATTAATGGGGGTTGCCTGCCCGTTCCGTTCAGGCGGTCTTCGCTCTCAATAACTATCGGAACGCAAGACTCCTCCACCTTCGGACGGGGCACTGCGCAATGACGTACGCTTTTTTAATGTCATAATTTGAGATGCACCCCTTTCCAGTTGCAGGTAGGCATTTGTGCTGATTACAACTTTATACTATTAAGGAAATTTTCTGAAAACGGTGTAACGCAAAATAATTTCCAATAACAAAAAACCAAGTGCAGCCAGCGCCCAGGGCAGGTACTCTTCGGTAAAGCGGCTATAGGAGGTGATCTCAATTTTTGATTTTTCGAGCTTGTTAATGCTGGTATATATCTTCTCCAGTGTTTCGCGGTCGGTAGCGTGAAAATATTGCCCGCCGGTTTCTTCGGCAATATCTTTAAGCAAAGGCTCGTTGAACTCCAGCCTTTTTTTGCTGCTCATTTTACCAAAGGGCGTATCTGTTTCTTCGGTTATTTCTTTTTCTGATCCTACGCCAATGGTGTACACTTTTATTTTATACAGCTTCGCCATCTCTTTTGCAATATCCGGCGGAATGGTTCCGCCAAAATCAACCCCATCGGTTAGCAAAATAACAATGCGGCTTTTGGTTTTTGAGTTCTTTAACCGGTCAACGCTGGTAGCAAGGCCCGAGCCGATGGCCGTACCGTCTTCGGTCAAATAACCGCTTTGTATTCGGCTTATTTGAGACAGTACCGTGTTTTTATCGGTGGTGAGCGGGCAGAGGGTAAAACTTTGGCGGCTAAAGATCACCACGCCCATTCTGTCGCCGGTTCGGCCGGCCACAAAATCAAGCGCCACGTCTTTGGATGCCTGCAAACGACTGGGCAAGAAATCTTTCTCGGTCATGCTGCCGCTTATATCAAAGCATAGCACAATGTCAATACCCTCGCCTTCGGTTTGTTGTTCGGTAAACTTTTTTTGCGGGCGGGCAAGGGCCACCACCAGGCAGGCTATAGAAAAGCAGCGTAATACAAACGGAAAGTGTTTAAGCCAGGTGCGGTAACTGCGTACCTCGCTTATAAAATGCGTGGTGGTTACCAGCATGGCGCCCTGGCGCGGTGTATTATTTTTTCGATACCAGAAAATAAGCAGCGGAATCACCACCAATAACCCCAGCAGATATGGCTGGGCAAAACTGATATCTTTCATCCAATCGTATAACATCAGCTTTTTTTGTTGGGTGAAAAAATAACGGCTCTATGCCAATCGGCTGTCAGTTCAATCATTTGCCGGGCCGTTTTTACTGACTGTTCGTTTTCGTATGCCGGGGGAAGGTATTTGGCAAACTTTACCGTATCGGCTAGGCGCAGTAATTGTAAGAACGAAGTTTTTACTTCCATATTGATCGGTAATGGCTGCAGGCTGATCATCCATTCATCGCTAGTCTGGTGCAGCGACTGATGGCCTAATTCCAGGTAAAAAAAGCGCCTGGCAATATTGGTTAACTGCTGGTAGTGTTGCTTAATCTGCATATTATCGGCCAGGTTCTCCTGCTGTAGCTTATCCAGCTCAGTTCTTGCCCATTCTATAGGCGAAAGATTTTCAGTAATTTTTGGCGGCGATAAAATAACCCTTTTCTTTTTACGCATCAGCCAATACACAATGGCAAGCGATGCCAAAGTAATAATGGCAATTATGATTAGTATGAAATACGGGCTGGATTCTTCTACTTCCAAAATCTCTTTTATGTCGTGATAGTCCTGCATCTGCGATACATCCACCGGTATAACATCTACTTCGACAGGTGCTGTCATATACACCTGGTTGTTTGCATCAACCACGCTTAATTCGGGTATTTGCCAATGCCCGCTATCGAACGATGTAATCGTAATGGTTTGCTGATATATCTGGTTCCCACCCAGGTTGAGGGTATCGATCTCACTTCTTTTTACCACTTCAATGTGGTTAATGGAATCCGGCAGATTAATCCATTGGGTAATTCCTTTTATATGATCGGCTTTTAGCAGCAGGTTAATCTGTTCGCCTATAAGAATTTTGTCTCTGTCTGCTTTTAAAGTTACAGACTGGGCCAAAATACCGTTGGTAAAAATAATTAGCCACCAAAACGCCAGGAATTTGTATATGCTTGTATAATTCACTTATGCTCGTCGAATAAAAAATTGTTGTAACAGTTTTACGTAGTCTTCGCCTGTGGCTACCTGCATCAGGTCGGCCCCTGCCCTTCTAAAAAAAACCTTTGCATCATCCAATACCTTTAAAAATTGTTCGTGATACCTAAAGCGCGTAAAGGTATCGCTTGTATCCAGTAACATACTCTTACCGGTTTCGCTATCCATCACCTGCAATAAACCGGCGTCGGGCAAATGCTCATCTCTTTTATCGTACACCTGAACGCCTATCACATCGTGCCGTTTTGCAGCTACCCGTAAAACATCCTGGTAGCCCGCATCGGCAAAGTCGCTCAGCACAAACACGATACTTTTATGGCGGGTAGCGTTGTTTAAGAATTTTAGTGCCTTTACAATATCGGTATGCGCCGAATGAGGGGTAAAACTTAACAATTCTCTCACCATATACAGCACATGTTCGCGGCCTTTTTTTGCCGGAATAAATTTTTCAACCTGGTCGCTAAAAAAAATGAGCCCCACCTTATCGTTGTTGGTAATGGCCGAAAATGCCAGCACGGCGCACATTTCGGTAATCAGGTCTTTTTTGCTTTGTCTAAAGGTGCCAAACAGGCTGCTGGCACTTACATCTATCAGCAGGTAAACCGTCAGTTCTCTTTCTTCTTCAAACAATTTACTGTACGGATGGCCCATACGTGCCGAAACATTCCAATCAATAAAACGCGTATCATCGCCAGGCTGGTACTCCCTCACTTCTTTAAACGACATCCCCCTGCCCTTAAAGGCTGTATGGTATTCGCCTGTAAAAAGGTGATTGGTGAGCCGTTTGCTCCTGATCTCCAGTTCGCGAACTTTCTTAATTAAATCGGCGGTAGTCATATTGTTATCGGTTGATTGTTGAGAGCCGGCTTTGGCAGTTGTTTGCTAACACTTGTCAAAAAAGCCCATCTTTGAACTAATATTCTACGATCATTTTCTGTTCCCCAAAAACATGTCTCCGGTTTTTTTCGGTGACACATTTTAAAATGTTGTGTTTAATATTTTCTTTTTTGATCCGGCAGGTAAACTTTATTCGGCTTTACTTGTGTCACTCACTTTTACTGTTGTCTTTTTATTCGGCTTTTTTTAATCCAGTCTTAACGGCTGTCCTGGTCTACGTTCCAATCATCATTCAACATTATTCATTAACTAAGAAAGTCATCATTGCAACGATTCCTTCCCGATCAAAAATCGGTATCGGAAGGACACCCCAAATGTCATCCCGAGTGATTAATTTTTGGTTCCCAAAAAAGTTCTTTGAAGATGACAGAGCAGAAAGCGCCTAATTCCGAAGCGCCTTTTTTTATAAAATCATCATTAATATAAAATCTTTCTTCACATAAAGGTTTATTAATC
>JBBRCW010000027.1:0-31720 GCA_038204535.1 Chitinophagales bacterium
GCCGGGACGATTTGTGGTGCTTACCCCGTTCAACGATATTGTAGCTGTTTCAAAAAAGATACATAGCAGCGAAGAGCGAAGAAGGCTTCAAAAAATAGTTGAATCGATAAAGGAGAAAAACTTTGGCGTTATAGTTCGAACCGCAGCAGAAGGTAAAAGCACAGGTGAACTACAAGAAGACCTGGCAGCTCTGGTAAATACATGGCTAAGCATTCAAAAGAATTTAAGAGGTGCTGTTGCGCCCGCTAAGATTTTAAGCGAGCAAACCAAAGCTACCAGTATGCTTCGCGATCTAATGACCGAGGACTTTAACCGAATTGTTGTAAACGATCAGAATATTTATAACGATACCCGTAAATACATTCAAAAGATTGCCCCCGACAAAATTGATATAGTTTCTCATTTTAATAACGGGATAGCGATTTTTGATCATTTTGGCATTACCAAACAGGTAAAATCTGCCTTTGGTAAAACCGTTAACCTTGCCAGCGGCGCTTACCTGATAATTGAGCATACCGAAGCTTTGCATGTAATTGACGTAAACAGCGGTTACAAAAGCGTTAGTAACAACCAGGAAGAAAACGCTTTGCAGACCAACCTTGAAGCAGCAGAAGAAATAGCAAGGCAATTACGGCTAAGAGATATTGGCGGTATTATAGTGGTTGACTTTATTGATATGAAGCTGCCCGATAATAAAAAAAGGCTGCAGGACGCTATGGATGGTTTTATGCGCCCGGATCGTGCTAAGCATGCCGTTCTGCCAATTTCTAAATTTGGATTAATGCAGATTACCAGGCAAAGAATGAAGCCTGAAATGAACATTAATACATCTGAATTATGCCCAACCTGTAACGGCACCGGCAAAATAACCAGCACACTTTTGCTGGTTGATGAAATAGAGAAGAAGCTATTGTACCTGGTAACCCATCAGCACAAAAACCTGACGATTTCGGTCCATCCTATATTGCATTCGCACCTAACGAAAGGCTGGTGGTTTAATTCGATAAAGGCTAAATGGAGTCAGAAGTTTAAGACTAAGATTCACGTGATTTCCAATAGCAATTATTACCTGACTGAATTCCACTTTTTTGACCAGGACGAAGAAGAAATAAAACTCTAAAATATAAAAACCTCTGCCGACCAGCAGGGGTTTTTCTTTACAAGCTTTTTTTAAACCGAATAATACTACATTTAGGTATATCGAAACGGCTATGGACGATTTCCCTGATTTTTTAGATCCTTTTCAGTTTTTAGGACTGGTGTTTGGTTTGCTGGTTATTCTTATGGCACGGTACTTTTTAGTTGCTGGCCTCTTTCAACTGTTTTTCAATGTCTGGAATAATAAAAAGTGGAGCCATAGAAAATTAAGTTCCAACAAAATTCCAGTGCGTCAGTATTATGTTGAATTAAAATGGTCGGTCGTTACCTCGCTCATATTTGCTGTTGTAAGTGCTTTTGCGATCGTTATCTGGCAAAAAGGTTATACAAAAGTTTATGTGTCACTTTCTGATTATGGCTGGATTTACCTGCCGGTCAGCCTTGCGTTGTACATGCTGTTACACGAAACCTATTATTATTTTTTGCACAGATGGATGCACAGGCCAGCCGTTTTTAAGCTCATTCACAAAACCCATCATGCCAGTAAAACAACCAGTGCATGGACGGCATTTTCATTTCACCCTATTGAAGGTTTTCTACAGGCGATCATTTTACCCATCACAATTTTGCTTATCCCTATACATATCTATGTTTTATTATTGCTTTTAGTTATAATGACCTTTAGCAGCGCAATCAATCATTTAGAAATTGAAATTTACCCCGCCTGGTTTCAAAATAATTTTTTAGGCAAATGGATAATCGGAGCTACCCATCATTCGCTGCATCATAAACAGTTCAAATATAATTTTGGCTTGTATTTTACCTTTTGGGATAAAATAAAGAAAACGGAAAGCCCGCTGTACGGCAAACTTTTTTCAGAAAAAACACTGGCTGGAAACGCTGAATAATAAATTTTTTAGCGCTCTTACTTACAGGGCGATGAAAGTTATTGTAAAAACTTTCTGCACTCCGCTACTAATCTCTGTCGCGGTTACCCAAAAAAAGCAGAATATATTGTATGAGGGTTGCTACCGATGCCATGGCCGCAACTACGTAAGTCATTGCCGCCCACTTTAAAGCGTCTTTTGCCAATTGATGTTCCCGGGGTATTGTAACACCGGATTTATTTAACCAGACCAATGCCCTGCGGCTGGCATCAAATTCTACCGGCAAGGTAATGATCGAAAAAAGCGTGGTTACTGCAAACAATATGATACCTGCAAGCAAAAGTGTAGGAAAAGTATTGACTAAAATGATACCGGCTAATAATACCCATTGCACAATATTGCTGCTAAACTGAACAAAGGGGACAAGGCGGCTTCTCAAAATTAGCCATTTATAAGCTTTTGCATGTTGAACAGCATGTCCGCATTCGTGTGCTGCAACTGCCGCGGAAGCAATACTGTTACCAGAAAAAACCTCGGGACTTAAATTTACTGTTTTTTTATCCGGATTGTAGTGATCAGACATAAATCCCGAAACCGATATCACCTTTACATCAAATATGCCATTATCCCTGAGCATTTTTTCAGCGACATTTTTACCTGTTAAGCCATTTTCTAAAATATGCTTGCTGTAAGTTTTAAACTTACTCTTTAGCTGATTTGAAACCAAAAAGCTAATTCCAACAAAAATTAATGAGACCAAAAAAATCGAATTCATGGTTGATATTTTGTATTGACTGCTCAAATAATTTACCAACAGTAATATTACGACTCGTAAGGCAGGATAGATTTACAAATTCAGCCATTATGACCTATCAAAATATGACACATTGGCAACAAAGCTTGTTTTGTTGATGAATTTCTTCATTTATCCTTAAAAATAGCTCTTTTGCTATCCCATAAAAGTTATTCACAGGGCCAAAATTTAATTTTGTAATGTGAGGCTAATTTGTAATTTAGTGCTAGAATTTAATGGGTTAGTAAGTAAATGGGTTGACATTCTTGTCGACCCTTTTTTTATTTATTCAAATCCGGATCTGCCCTATTAATATAATTATAACAGGCAGTGGAGATATTGTATCGCCTCCTTTAGAATCTTCTACCTTCCAAAATCAGATTGAAGGTTGTTTTCGTTCTCCTTATTCTACAATTATCTTTACCCGATGAGTAAATCTAAAACCGCTTTTTTCTGCAGTAATTGTGGTCACGAAAGCGCCAAGTGGTTGGGCAAATGCCCATCGTGCACCACCTGGAATACGTTTGTTGAAGAAGTAATTATTAAAGGAGACCAGAAAAATGAAAATAACTGGAAAGAATTTTCGAATGAAAAAAGAACAGGCAAAACTATAAGTCTGCAACAGGTTACCAGTCGTAAGGAAGAACGTATTGAAACGCATGACCCTGAATTAAACAGGGCATTAGGCGGTGGTATTGTACCCGGTAGTATTGTTTTAGTAGCAGGTGAACCGGGTATTGGAAAAAGTACTTTGTTTTTACAGATTGGGCTTCACATGCAGGGGTTGGTAACCTTATATATTAGCGGCGAAGAAAGTGAACAGCAAATTAAAATGCGGGCCGACCGGTTAAAAGCAACCAATGAGAACTTTTACCTTCTTACAGAAACAGCTACGCAAACCATCTTTCAGGAAATAAAAAAACTGAGGCCTGAATTAGTTATTGTCGACTCCATACAAACCCTGCAATCAAACTTCATAGATTCATCGCCCGGCAGTGTTTCTCAAATACGCGAATGTGCCGCCGAATTTCAACGATTTGCAAAGGAAACCAATACGCCTGTATTTCTCATCGGGCATATTACTAAAGATGGAAGCATTGCCGGACCCAAGATTTTAGAACACATGGTGGATACCGTTTTGCAGTTTGAAGGCGACCGGCATTATACCTATCGCATTCTGCGCACATTAAAAAACAGGTTTGGCAGCACAGCAGAATTGGGTATTTACGAAATGACAAGCGAGGGTATGAGGGTTGTTTCGAACCCATCGGAAATATTAATTACCCAAAAAGAAGAACAACTTAGCGGAAGCGCCATAGCAGCAACTATGGAAGGGTTGCGGCCAATGCTTATAGAGGTTCAGGCTTTGGTAACCCAAAGTGTTTATGGCACTCCGCAGCGTACCGTTACGGGTTTTGATTTAAGAAGGTTACAATTGCTGCTGGCAGTATTAGAAAAAAGAGGAGGGTTTCATTTTGGAATTAAAGATGTTTTTGTAAATATTGCAGGGGGATTAAAAGTTGAAGACCCATCAATTGACCTGGCGGTTATTTGCGCCTTGCTCAGCAGTTTTGAAGATGTGCCTTTATCCCAGCAAATTTGTTTTGCCGGAGAAGTTGGTCTGAATGGTGAAATAAGAGCAGTGAACCGCATTGATCAACGAATTGCAGAGGCTGAAAAATTAGGTTTTGAAAAGATTGTGGTAAGTAAATACAACAAAAAGGGCTTCAATAAACAATCTTATAATATTGAAATAATTATGGTTGGTCATATACAGGAAGTGTACGAACGATTGTTTCAAAGAGCTTAATCATACCCTTTCATTCGGTTTCCCGGATAAAGGAGTTTAGAATGATTGAAAATCAGCTAAAAGAATAATCAACTATTCAGCAAAATAAACGGTGTAGTCATGCGATTGATAAAAGAATGGACAAACGATTTTCTCCACCTGGTTTTTCCGCATAACTGCGCGGGTTGCGGAACCGATATTGTTGCTGATCAGCAATTACTTTGTTTAAGATGCCTTTCAGAATTGCCGGTCACCAATTTTTTCGATCAACCGGGCAACCCGGTAGAAACATCCTTTTATGGCAGATTGCCCATTAGAAACGCGGCTGCGGGATATTTTTTTACAAAAAACTCATTGATACAGCACATCATCTTTCAACTAAAATACCGTGGCAATAAAGATATCGGTGTGTATTTGGGCGCGCTTATAGGCAAACTGATCAATAATAGTAATCGTTTTGGCCAGGTAGATGTCCTTATACCGCTGCCACTAAATCCCAAACGCGAAAAAAAGAGAGGATATAACCAGGCAACTCAAATCTGCAACGGAATAGCAACCGTGTTTGATAGGCCGGTTATAGAAAACATTGTTAAAAGAAAGGTTTACACCGAGACCCAAACCCACATGGGGCGCATCAATCGATGGCAAAATATGGATGGTGTGTTTGAAGTTTCCAATCCTGACGTGCTGCAATCAAAACATATTTTATTGGTGGATGATGTTGTAACCACCGGAGCTACCCTGGAAGCCTGCGGTTCAGAATTATTAAAAATACCCGGAACAACCTTAAGCCTGGCAACCATTGCTTACACCCTATAATTTGGTTTCGTGCTTAAAACTACTTGCAATATTTAATAAGAGCTTAAATCATTTAAAAATAATACCCCCTATTTTTACATGCTATCCAATACTTACTGGTTTAGCGTAAAACGATTTCGATTACTTTTGAAAGGCATGAAAAATTTTTGGAAAGGGATATGGTTAATACTGTTTGCGGGCGGCCTTGCTTATTGCACCAAAACAAGTTTCATAACCAGTAAAGATGCTTTATTGAGCACTTCGACCGATACTTTGCATTTTGATACAGTATTCACATCTGCCGGATCCGTAGCTGGCAGGTTTAAGATATTTAATCAAAATCAGCAAAAAATGCGGTTAAGTAACATACAATTGGTAGGTGGCGCTTCTTCGTATTTTAAAATGAATGTAGATGGTACAGCAGGCACCAATTTTAATAACATTGAAATTGAAGCAGGCGACAGCATGTATGTTTTTGTAACAGTTACCATCAACCCAACCAGCACCAACCTTCCTTTCGTGGTGCAAGACAGTATTAAAATCAACTATAACGGCAATGAGAAAATAGTGCAGTTAGATGCTTTTGGTCAAAATGCCCGGTATTTGCGCGGCATTCGGGTTACCAAAGATTCATCATTCAATAATGCCTTACCCATTGTTATTTTAGGCGGTCTTTTTATTGATCCTGGTGTGGCACTAACAATAAACCAGGGATGTAAAATATATGCCCATGCCGATGCGCCAATTATTGTAAACGGCTCTTTATTAGTGCGAGGTGATAAATACGACAGCACCCGTGTAAGATTTCAGGGCGACAGGCTGGACACGGATTTCAGAGATTACCCCGGCAGCTGGCCCGGTATTTTTTTTAGCCCCGCCAGCCGCAATAATATTTTAAACTATGCAATCATAAAAAACGCCTACCAGGGAATAATAACCTCGCAGCCCGTTTTTGGCCCAAACCCCAAAATCGTTTTAAACCAATGCATAATCGACAATATTTATGATGCAGGCATTATAAGCGATAACAGCAGTATTACTGCAACCAACTGCCTGATAAGTAATTGCGGCAATAACATTGCTCTAACGGGTGGGGGAAACTACAATTTCAACCATTGTACTATCACCAGTTATTCCAATTATTTTATAAACCATAAGAACCCTGTTTTATTTGTAACCAATATTAATAGCCAGGGGCAGACAAATGCTCTTACGGCAAATTTTAGGAACTGCATTCTTTATGGTGACAGTGGTATTGTAAAAAATGAAATTGTAGCCGACAAAAAGGGATCCTCAACCTTTTCGGTATCCTTTCAAAATGTATTATTCAGAAACAAAGACATACCGGCAGATGCTACCTTCTTAAACAGCATAAATAATTCGGACCCACAATTCGATTCAATTGATGTTTCTAAAAGGATCTATAATTTCAAATTAAAAAATTCTTCTCCGGCAATAAACAAGGGAGTTAATATCGGCGTATTGATAGACCTTGATGGAAAACAAAGAGGCGGAACGGCTGGCTTGCCCGATCTGGGGGCATACGAATATTAAAAAACCGGTTGTTAAACAATTCTCTAACTTTATTGTTCTAAAAACAAAAAATCAATGAAAAATTTTTTCGCAAGCCTGATCGTGTTAGCTGCCTGCACATCCGCTACTCCTGCAAATAATCAAAAAGAAGAAAATATGGCCGCACACGAAACAATTTATGATTTCAAAGTGCCTTCTATTGAAGGCGGTACCATAGACTTTTCGGCCTATAAAGGAAAAAAGATATTGGTGGTCAATACTGCTTCTAAATGCGGATATACCCCGCAATACGACGGGTTAGAGAAATTGTACAATACCTATAAAGACAAGCTGGTAATAGTTGGGTTTCCTGCCAATAATTTTGGCGGACAAGAGCCTGGATCAAATGAAGAGATAAAAGAATTTTGCAAAGTAAGATTTGGCGTTACCTTTCCTTTGGCTGCTAAAGTTGATGTAGTAGGCGAGAATACCGCACCACTTTTTAAATGGTTAACCACAAAAGAGGAGAACGGCGTTTTGGATGCAAAAATCGCATGGAATTTTACCAAATTCTTATTAGACGAAAATGGTAAACTTTTGGCTTCTTTTCCCAGTAAAGTGAAACCCGAGAGCGACGAAATTGTTGCTTATTTGAAATAAGGCTTGGGCAAAATATTAATAGGGCTTCCCCTCCAAAGGGAAGCTTTTTTTATGCCCTTTTGATTTTGCATGATGCCCGGACTTTAATTTGGTTTGATTATTATCTTACCCCCGCCAAATGCTAACTTCGCCCCTATGCTTTTTAAAGATATAATAGGACAAAGCCAGGTAAAACAACATCTTGCCGAAATGGTGCAGCAAAATCGGCTAAGCCATGCGCTGCTTTTCTTAGGCAAAGAGGGCAGCGGGGCCATGCCGCTGGCAATTGCTTTTGCACAATATCTGGTCTGCGAAAAAGTGAACGGTAAATCTGCATCAAACCAGGCAGGCCCATCGATGTTTGGTGACGAGCCTGCCACCGACACAAAAGAAAATGGTTTAATTGATGCCTGCGGCAAATGTGCAGCCTGCATAAAATCGAACCAGATGATACATCCCGATATACATTTTTCGTACCCGGTGATTTCCAAAAAAGCAGGAGAAAAACCAAAGTCAACAGATTTTATTACCGAATGGCGCGATTTTGTAAAGCAAACCCCCTATGGCAATGTGTACGACTGGCTGCAATTTATAGGGGCCGAAAACAAACAGGGCAACATCACTGCCGATGAATGCAACGACATCATCAAACAGCTAAGCCTTAAAAGTTTTGAAAGCGAATACAAAATTTTATTAATGTGGATGCCGGAGTACCTGGGCAATTCGGGTAACCGTTTACTAAAACTAATAGAAGAGCCGCCGCCCAATACCCTTTTTATTTTGGTGGCGCAAAGCGAAGAGCAAATTCTGCAAACCATTTTAAGCCGGACGCAACTCGTTAAAATTCCCTTACTTGATGCAGACGAAATAGAAGATGCTCTAATAAACCGGGCTGCAGTTTCGCCTGATAGCGCCCGCCAGGTAGCTGGCATTTCTGAAGGTAATTACCATGAAGCCTTGCAGTTACTGCAGCATGCCGAAGAAGACTGGCAGGGCTATCTTCGCGATTGGCTGAACGCTATTTTAAAAGCAGGGCCGGCCGCGCAGGTTAAATGGATTGATGAAATGGCCAAAATGGGACGTGAGAAGCAAAAGCAGTTTTTACGCTATTTTAATCACCTGCTAGAGCAAAGCATACGCTTGCGGGTGCTGGGCGACGATAATACAAACATACCCGAAAAAGAAAAAGATTTTGCGCTGAGGCTTAATAAAATTGCCGGCGTTAATCAACAACAGGCAATCATAGAAGAACTGGATAAAGCCGCCTACTTTATTGAGCGCAATGCCAATGGAAAAATGTTATTTCATGCCCTTACTATAAAGATTCTGCATATTGTAAAAGACAAGGTATTGCTGGTTAGTTAAACAAATCCGCGACCGTTACAGTAAACTATCCATTTCAGATGGCTATTTACCTAATTTTCAAAATGGCCTCAAATGCTTTTATCACCCCATCCCAAATATTAAAGCCTTATAGCCCAGCAATTAATAAATACCCAACAATAGTTTAATTGGCTTAATTTCTTATTAAATCATTATTTTTGAAGTTGCGGTAATTTGAATTAGCCGCTTTAAATATTGGTTTAGATATTATTGAAGTAAAGGAAATAGTGGAGATGGAAAATAAAACGGTTGTTCTGTTGTGCCTCGCTGCAGGTTATTAACCAGTTTAATACTTGTTTTAGTGGTTCTAATTCGAAATTTTTTGTTTAGTTTCTATATCCTGGTATTGGTAAAATTGCTGGTAATGTGCCAGGCGAACAATTATACAAAAGCATCAATCGCTTTTTAACCCAGGTTGGTCCGAAAGTAATACAGAGGTACAACTGTTTGCACACTACCCTTTCCATTCTTCATAAACAATTAATTGTAAACTTATTACTAATACAAAAAGTATATGGGATGTGGAAGTTGCGGAACGGGTACCCCGAACGGGTGTAAGAGTAACGGAGGCTGTAGTACAGGCGGGTGTAATAGAATGAATGTACACGATTGGTTAATGAATTTGCCCTTTAGCGATCCGGAGAGCAGTTGTAAAATCATTGAGGTTAGTTTTAACCAGGGCAGCCGAAAAGATTTTTTTAGAAATCCAACCCTGCAATATTTCGAAAAAGGAGAACTGGTAACACTTGAAGGCGTTAGCGGTTTTGATGTTGGCGAGGTAAGCCTGACCGGCGAGCTGGTACGAATGCAATTAAAAAAGCGGGGGATGGATGAAAACAACGCCGAAATTAAGAAGGTGTTGCGCCGGAGTTCTGATATTGATATAGCCAAATTTCAGGAAAATAAGGCACGCGAAGCGGAGGCTTTGGTAAGAAGCCGGGCAATGGCCAGAACTCAAAACCTGCAGATGAAAATTGCGGAAGTAGAATTTCAGGCAGATGGCAAAAAAGCGACTTTTTTTTATACGGCCGATGACCGGGTAGATTTCAGAGAACTTATTCGCCTTTACGCGGGAGAATTTAAGGTAAAGGTTGAAATGAGGCAAATAGGCGCCCGGCAGGAAGCGGGTAAAGTAGGCGGAATTGGAAGCTGCGGCCGCGAGCTTTGCTGCAGCACCTGGTTAACCGATTTTAAAAGTGTAAACACTACCGCAGCCCGTTATCAGAATTTATCTATTAATCAAACCAAGTTAAGCGGACAATGCGGCAGGCTAAAATGCTGTTTGAATTATGAGTTAGATACCTATCTTGATGCCCTGCAGCACTTTCCTGAAAATGCAGATGTATTGCATATAACAAGATGCCCGGCCTACCTGGTGAAAAAAGATATTTTTAAAAACCTGATGTGGTACACACTGCCCGATAGCAGCAAGCATTTTCCCTTAACCATAGCAAGGGTAAAAGAAATTTTACGTTTAAATGCTGAGGGCAAGAAACCAGACGAACTTGAACCAGTAGAATTAGTAAGTTCTAAACCTAAAGAAGTAGAACCTGAATTTGTAGATGTGGTTGGGCAAATTAGCCTTCGCAGTTTAGACAGGCAAAACAGAAAAAGAAGCGATCGCGAACGTGGCGGAGAAAGGCGTGGAAATACCCCGCAGGGCGGCGGCAATCGCAACGAAAAGCAGGGCCAATCAGGCAACCAGGGCCGCAACCAGCGATCGGGCAATGCACCGGGACAGCAAAAACCACCCAACGAAAGGCAGGATCGCGATCGTACAAACCAAAATACCCAAAGGGCTGCAAACCCCAGAACGGGAAACCAGGGTAACAGGTCTAACCAGCAATCTGAACAAAAAAGACCCGGCGATAATCAGTCATCGCGGCCTCCGCAACAAAGGCCTCCGCAGCAAAAAAGGCAGAGCCAGCAACGTCCGCCAAAAAACCAGTTACCCGATCAACAACCTCCAGAAAACACATAATAAAAATGCCCCGAAAAATCGGGGCATTTTTATTATGTTAGTATTTGCAACAATATTATGCATGGGTTTTTGCTTTGTATTTAGCTAATAAATGAATGCGTATAGAAAGTTCGTTCATTTTATTGGGAAGCGATAAATAGTCGCTGGCACCTAATTCAAAAGCCTTTTCAACTAAATTTTCCTGGCCAGCTTCCGACAAGACCATAATAGGTGTGTTAGCAGTGTCTTCCTTTTGCCTTATTGCACAAATAAGTTTAAATGCCGACGATGATGTTGAAAGATCGGTAATAATAAGGTCAGGATGTTGATCTTCTACCATCTGCATGGCTTCAGAAAAACCTTTGCCGGTTATGACCCGGTAACCTTCATTCAATAAACTTACAGAAACAGCAGGGTGGCTAATTGCCTGGTTTTGGGCGATGAGGATAGTCATTTGATTGGTTTTTAGGATATTAAATACCAAAGAAGGGATAGGGTTCTTTGATATCCTAATAACATACAATGACCTGGTTTTATTGTACTTAGCCAACTATTTATTTAAACATAGCATTTTCTGACTACTTTGAAAGCTTGGGGGATTTGAGCTTTATTAATCTTTTTACCCGCAACGACAGCTCAACCGGGTTAAATGGCTTTGTAAGAAAATCGTCGGCTCCCAATTGAAAGGCTTCCATAACCGTGTCTTCCTCGCCAAGTGCAGATATAACAAGAATAGGAATGTTAATGGATGGATTTGACTTAACGATACCAATTAACTCGAGGCCCGAGGTATAAGGCATTAAAATATCGGTAATAATAAGATCGGGATTATTTTTTTCAATTGCCTTTAATGCCTCACGGCCATCAGTAGCGCTGGTTACTTCGTAACCTTCTTTTCTTAGTTTGGCCACAAGCGCCATCATAACCAATGGCTCATCTTCAGCTATCAAAATTTTCATTTGTAGGTCGATTGGTAATTAAAAGATTAGCAAACTTCTCGTTCGTGTTAAAAAATACAACAATGTCTATTTTTTAAACCAACTAAGATTTGGGCTTAAAGCTAAACCTTTCCATTAAAATGTTCCCGACAATTACAAACTTCTCCTTAACTTTTGCAATTAAAGCCGGAATGGCTTCAAGATCTGACTTTTTTCTGGCGGAATACTCAATCATTATTATCCAGTCTAAAATTTCTGCTATTTTAACTACCGATAAAGAGGATTTTGCATAATGAGCAGATTTGGCAACATTATCCCAATCTTTATTGGCCAATGCGGCCTCTATTTTTTGAACTATTGTGGGGATATTTTCAATAAACGTAGTAATCATGGCTTTGATATATTCCTCATCGTTACCAACAATTTCGTACAGCATACTAACATCAACAGAGGTATTATTATCGGTTAGTATATACGGATTACTCTGAACGATCACATTTGTATCAAAAACCTGGTTGATGGCATTGTACAGGCTTTCGAGCGTAAACGGTTTGGAAACATATCCATTCATTCCGCTTTCCAGGCATTTTTCATCTTCGCCTTTAAGGGCAAAAGCCGTCATAGCAATAATAGGAACCTTGCTTTGCAACTGGTTTCTTATATACCTGGTTGCATCGTATCCATCCATTATGGGCATTTGCACATCCATTAAAACCAGGTCGTAGATATTATTTCGAAAAAGGGTAATCGCCTCTTCGCCGTCGCCGGCTATTTCGGTCATGGCACCCAATTTTATTAATGCGTGTTTAACCACTGTTTGGTTAATTATATTATCATCCACCACCAATACCTTCTTATTTTGCAAAATGTAATCTCTCATGAATAGTTTTTTCTTTGAGCCATATAAAAACCATGTTTGGCAACAATAATACAGAACGCATTTGAATACCTTTTCTGTATAAATTTAACCGTGTTTTTTTACACATTAATTTTAGGGGTAATGTTTTTTTGAATTCTCTTCATTTGGCTGTAAGCAATTTGATGGATTTGCCAAATTGACGATACTTTAACCTAATATTTGTGCTCAATTCTTTTATTTTTGCCACGCTTTAAATTTTCGATCATTTTGCAGGATTACAAAAAAATATAATAAGCAACCTGCTGACAATTAAAACTATTTATGAAGAGACTTCTGGTGACTATTTGTTTTGGAATGGGCTTTTTTATGGCGCAGTCTCAAAACACGTCCGATACCACAATAACAACAATCAGAGAAACCCTGAGTAATCCGCAAGGGGCGCCTACCAAATGGCAATCAATAGATTTGGCCAACCGCTCAAACGATCATTTCATGCTACAATATGGTTTTGATAATTGGAGCGGCGGAAACGACAGCACCAGCACTTCAGGCTTCTCAAGGCATTTTAATATTTACTTTATGCTGGATAAGCCCTTTCAATCAAATCCAAAATTTAGTGTTGGCCTGGGGCTGGGTATAGGAAGCAGCAATATGTTTTTCGAAAATAAAAGCATCAATTTAAAATCTACATCAGCAACCTTGCCTTTTACAAAACTTGATTCTTCAAATCATTTTAAAAAATATAAACTGACCACTGTATTTGTGGAAGCGCCCATTGAGTTAAGATACAATTCGAACGCGCTCAATAGTAATAAGAGTTTTAAAATGGCCCTGGGTGTAAAAGTGGGCACAATGATCGACGCTCATACCAAAGGCAAAACTTTGGTAGATAAAAGTGGAAATACAGTAGCCGATTATATTGAAAAAATAAAAAGTAAGCGGTATTTCAATTCTACCAAGCTTGCCGTTACCGGAAGAGTAGGTTTAGGAATCTTTTCGCTCACAGGATCGTACCAGATTACCGCATTGTTAAAAGATGGTACAGGGCCGGTTATCAACCCTTACTCGTTTGGCTTTTGTATAAGCGGACTTTAACCTGAAAATAATATTTGCACCTGGCCACCCTGTTATCGGGGTGGCTTTTTTGCTAAATCATTAATGCCAGACGGACTGTTTTTATAAAATTTTAGAAACCTCCCCTGCTGTCTGGCCTGCAAAAATTTCAAGAAAAATAGAAAAAGGATTTGCGGCTGAATAAACGATATGAAATGTATATTCCTGATACGCTTGAAAATTCATTAGTGAATAAACCAGGTAATTTATACGATAAGAATGCTTGCATGAAACAGCCGCAACAATCAAATCCATTACCTGTAACTTTATATAAAATGTTTAAGATTTGATAGAGAAAAAAAGCAAGATTGCGTCCGAAGAAAAAGCCATAATGGTTGGGCTTGTACATAAAGACCAAACAGAAACGCAGGTTAAAGAATACCTGGATGAACTAGCCTTTTTGGCCGAGACAGCAGGCGCAAAAGCTATTAAAAGATTTTTTCAAAAGCTTCCTCATCCTGATAGCAAAACTTTTGTGGGTAAGGGAAAACTGGAAGAAATTAAGACTTATATTGATTTAAAGGGCGTTCAATTAGCCATATTTGACGATGAGCTAACAGGCTCGCAAATTCAGAATATTGAAAAAGCGCTTGGCATTGCAACCATTGACCGAAGCGATCTTATTCTGGATATTTTTGCCCGCAGAGCCCGCACTGCGCAAGCAAAGGTGCAGGTAGAACTTGCCCAGTATCAATACCTGTTACCGCGCTTAAAAGGCATGTGGAGCCACCTGGAAAGACAGGGGGGCGGTATAGGCTCAAGAGGACCGGGTGAAACCGAAATTGAAACGGACAGGCGTATTGTAAAGGATAAGATAAGCCTGCTGCGCAAAAGACTGGTGGAAATTGATAAGCAGGCATTTACCCAGCGTAAAGACCGGGGCGAGTTTATAAGGGTGGCATTGGTGGGTTATACAAACGTGGGTAAAAGCACCATCATGAACCTTTTAAGCAAAAGCGACGTTTTTGCCGAAAACAAATTATTTGCTACCCTGGATACCACCACCAGGAAGGTAGTTTTTGAAAACACTCCATTTCTGCTGAGCGATACGGTTGGCTTTATTAGAAAACTTCCCCATCACCTGGTAGAGAGTTTTAAAAGTACGCTCGATGAAGTAAGGGAGGCCGATATTTTGCTGCATGTGGTGGATATTTCGCATTTGCAGCACGAAGAACAGATAGGTGTGGTAAACAAGACTTTACAGGAGCTGAAGGCTTTTGATAAACCAATATTGACCATTTTCAACAAAATGGATTTATATGAAAGACACACCTTTGACGAGTGGCTGCACGATGAAGTAAAAATGGAAATTCTGGATGACTTGAAAGAAAAATGGAAAAATATTACACAGGGCAATTGCGTATTTGTATCGGCTACCGAACGCATGAATATTGATAAACTTCGCCAAACCATTCTTAACAATGTAAGGCAAATGTACCAGGTACGATATCCGTATAAATCAGAATACTTTTTTTAAGCTATGAGCCAAAAAAGTATTCAATGGTTTAAAATAGCTGAAAGCATTCATGAAATACCCTGGAAGCAAAATAACATGGCTGTTGTAGAAGCGGGTGGCAAAAAAGTTACGCTCGCCTTGGTCAAAAATAAAATACAAGCTTGTTTATATAGTTGCCCCCATGCTGGGGGAATACTGGCCGATGGATTTTTAGACGCATCGGGAAACATCGTTTGCCCGCTGCACCGTTACAAATTCAGCCTTATAAATGGCCGTAACATTAGTGGTGAAGGGTATTACCTAAAAACATACGAAGTAGAGGAAAAAGAAACCGGCATTTATGTTGGGTTTGAGGAAAGTAAGTGGCTGAATTTTTTGAAATAAAGATTTTTGCCAAAAAATATTTTGCTGAAAAAGATAAACGCCTATTTTTGCAACCCCAACAATGAAAATTGAAAGGGAAATTCCTCCTTAGCTCAGTTGGTTAGAGCATCCCGACTAGTAAGTCGGGAGGGACACTGGTTCAAACAGCGTAAAAAAGTTGAAACATAAATATTCCTCCTTAGCTCAGTTGGTTAGAGCATCTGACTGTTAATCAGAGGGTCTCTGGTTCAAGTCCAGAAGGGGGAGCAGAAACCTCGAAGAAATACTTCGGGGTTTTTTATTTTAGCCATGTTTTATCTTTATATACTACACTCGGAAAGTCATGATAAGTATTATGTTGGATATACTCATGACTATCAGCAAAGGTTAATCCGGCATAATACTCAAGAATATTTTAATACATATACCTCCAAATACCGGCCCTGGGTATTTGCGGCTGTTTTTGAGTGCGGTGATTCTGAAAATGAAGCAATCAAGCTTGAAAGATTTATCAAAAAACAAAAGAGCAGAAAACTATTGACGCAGCTTTGTGATAATAGTTTTGTACCTGATGGCGTCTTAGCTCAGTTGGTTCGAGTCCCGCACTTGCGGGATTAATCAGAGGGTCTTCCCGGCCATCCGGGATCCAGAAGGGGGAGCAGAAACCTCGAAGAAATACTTCGGGGTTTTTTATTTTTGCCAGGTTTTATCTTTTCACCTTTGCAGGAGTTCTTCAAGTTCTTTGTCAGGAATATTTTCCTGTTCAGATTTATCAAAGATGGTAAACAGGTAAACAGAGGTTTGTAACGGGTGTACACAAGTTATAACCCTTGCCCCGCCTGATTTGCCTTTACCTTTAGAAGCGACGGCAAGGCGTATCATAAAACAGTTGTTGCCAAGGGCTGTGCCCTTCCCGGGCTGTTCTTTCAGGTTTTATACCAGCTGCAGGTATTTGTTTTTGAGAGAAGAATATTTTTTAGCCAGCCTCTTTAATTCCTTTTCAAATTTTGGAATAGACTTTACTTTATAGCTCATGGAATAAATCTTCTGCATTACGGGCTTTCATCTTACCCTTTTTAATCAGCTTCATTTCTTCCAAAGCTTCCGTTATATCTTGCAGCACTTTGGCTTTATATGGTGAAAGCGCCTTTGCCTTCACAAAAGAAAGACTTTGCAAAAGCTCCATAACAAAAGGGGCTTTGGCATCTTTGATATCTAATAATACTTTCATAGGGGTTATTTTTTTGTGTCTGTGTTGTTGTTTGGATGCTTTGCTATAGCATGGTCTTCCCGTGAACGGGACAAATAATAACCTGCAATTGTAGCGACGGTAGTGAGCTAAGAGATTAAAGCCGCTGGTGTAGCAGTCGGTGGCTTTTTGTAAACTTTACTTCCGCGCCAATACAAACAACCCACAATACGTTCACAAATTGTTTCCTTTTTAATCCCCCTAATCCAAAAAATCCTGGTTCTATCCCGGCCCTATTCTACTATTGCCCGGTTCATGAAATGGATAAGTGGCTGCAGTGCATCGAATGTGGCTGTTATTTTTTTAACCAGGTCTTTGCTCATCAGTTCTTCGTCGGTAACCGGCCGCAGCGCTACAAAGCTTTTCAGCTTCAAATATTTTATGGCGGGGTTATCTTTTTCGTAGCCTTTGGGTTCGCGGCTGAGTGTGTCTTTTAAATCCAGGTCGCCATATTGAGCTGTGAATGATTTCTTTGTTATTATTTTCGAAAACTCATCATAACAGTAATCAATCTCCTGCCTTATTTTTTTAATGACCGGCGCTTCGGGCATCCATAAGCCGCCGCCTGCAAAACTGTTATTACCTGGCTCTAAATGAAAATAATAACCCGCACCGTTCGATTTTTTGCCACCCCGATTCAGGTATGCACCCATATTGGATTTATAAGGTGCTTTGTTTTTACTAAAGCGGATGTCGCGGTTTTGGCGAAAAACACATTCTTTAACATGCAGGTGGGCGATCTCCTCGTCTTTTTTTCCAAACGACTGTATTGTATTTTCAACCAGCTGCCCAAAATCCTGTTTAGCCTCCAGGAACGATTCCCGGTTAGCATCCATCCAGCTTTTGTCGTTATTTTCTTTCAGGTTCTTTAAAAACTGTAAAGTGTTCTTGGTAAGCATACAATTCCTTTATTTGATTGATCAATCCTGCACCAGTTTAATAAATTCGTCTTCACTAATAATTTTTATGGTGTTTATTTTCTTCGCCTTTTCCAGCTTGCTGCCTGCATCTTCGCCCACTACCAGGTAATTTAGTTTACTGCTAACGCTTCCCGATAATTTACCACCATGCTGTTCCACCATTTCTTCTGCCTGGGTGCGTTTAAGTTTACTTAACGATCCGGTAAATAAAAAGGTTTGGCCATCCAGCCCACCTTTTTCAACCACTGCCCTTTTAGTATTGTTCATAACAACACCCAGTGCTTCCAAAGTCTTAATCATTTCTATGTTTTGATCGTTGTGGAAAAACTGGAAAATACTGCCGGCAACTTTAATCCCTATATCTTCCAGCTGCTGAAATTCTTCTTCGGTATAATTTACCAGGTCTAAAAGGTGGTTTACTTTATTAGACAATATTTTTGCGGTGGTTTCGCCCACAAACCGAATGCCCAGGGCGAAAATAAGCCGGTTCAATGACTGTTTTTTGGAAGCCTCAATGGCTGCGGTCAGGTTATCGATTGACTTTTTTCCAAAGCCGCCCAATCTGGAGATGGATTCAAAATCAAGCGTATATATTCCGGGAATATCTTTAAGTAAATCCAGCTCATAAAATTTACGCACATTGGCCTCGCCAAAGCTTTTTATATCCATTGCGTCTTTGCTAACAAAGTGGATCATCTTTTCCACCACCTGTGCCGGGCATTCAATATTAATACATCGCCAAACCGCTTCTTCTTCTTCCTTAAATAACGGACTGTCGCAAACGGGGCATTTTGTGGGGAAAAGAATTGGCTTCTCGCTGCCATCCCTCACTTCGGGCAACGATTTTACAATGTATGGAATAACATCACCTGCCCGCTCAACCAAAACGGTGTCATTAATCATCAGGTCTTTCTCTTTTATAACTTCTTCGTTAAAAAGTGAAATGGAGCCTACGGTTACACCGCCGATTAGTACCGGTTCAATTTTAGCAACCGGTGTAACAGCGCCGGTCCGTCCAACCTGAAACTCTATACTTCTTAATTTGCTGGTGCCTTGCCTGGCTTTAAACTTAAAAGCAATCGCCCAACGCGGGTGATGGGTGGTCATGCCCATTACGTCGTGCAGCGCAATATTATTTACTTTAACTACCATTCCATCTATCTCATAGGGCAGTTCGTCGCGCAGTTTTTCATAATCGTGTACATGATCTATAGCCGCCTGTATGCCTTTTACCACCATCAGCTCTTTTTGCGGGCTTCTGAAACCAAGGTCCCACAACATTTTTAAAGTACCCGAGTGGGTGGCTAAATGTTCGTTAAGCGGTGAATTATCGGTGGTGATATAATAGCTGACATTATATAAAAAAGCCTCGAGGTTTCGCTTCGCCACATCTTTGGGGTCTTTCATACGCAGGCTGCCCGAAGCTGCATTGCGCGGATTGGCCAGTGGCGACAAACTTTCTTCAGCCAGTTTATCATTAAATGCCTTAAAGGCTTTTTTCGACATCATTACTTCGCCCCTGATCTCTATTTGCTGTACACCAAAGTCGGAGAACCGGGCAGATAGGGGAATGCTTTTTATTTGTTTAATGTTGGTGGTAATATCATCACCTTCAATTCCGTTGCCCCGCGTGGCGCCCCTCACCAGGTTATCATTTTCATAAATCAGAGAAATACTTGCGCCATCAAATTTGGGTTCAATGCAATATTCTACCTCAGCAAGGTCTGTCAGTTCTCTTGCTTTGCGGTCCCAATCTAAAAGATCCCCGGCATTGTAACTGTTTTCAAGGCTAAGCATCGGCACTAAATGCGCCACAGTTGTAAACGATGCGTTTAAACTATTGCCTACCCGTTGCGTGGGCGAATTGTTAGTTACCAGTTCGGGATGTTGCTTTTCAATCTTTTCAAGCATCTTATATAACTGGTCGTATTCAGTATCGGCTATCAGCGGGTCGTTTAAAACATAGTACCGGTATTCGTGAAATCGTAGAATGTTTCGGAGGTCTTCAATATTTTCGGAGCCATTTTCAGGTTCTTCAATTGACAGCCATGCCGCGGTCGTTTTCTGTAAACCTTTTATCTGATCGGGTGAATACATACTATAAAATTGGGAGGTAAAGTTAGCAGAAGGCGTTATATCGCCCTGCAATTACATTGCTAACAATATTATTCAATAGGTAAAAAGCAGTTGCAGGCCTATAATCCGGCGAATAATCATTCGTTCAATAAAAAAAATAGTCTATGTGTTTAACAGCTTTTGATAGATGGGCAAAATTCTCTAAACAGTTTGCCATAGTAGCAAATTTTAAAAAAAAACGAATAAAAGAAGGGGGAAGTAACAGTCATTTTTAGTTAAGGCAGGGTGTATTATTTACACAGTAAATAAAAAACTTGTACTTTTCTGCTTCAATTACCGAAATAGTTTATTGAATTGCACCTTGAAACTGCCTTAAAAACGATTGCTTTATGGAAACGATTTCAACTGCTCCCTTAGTAAGGGATCGGAATAGCGACCTTATCAAAGATGCGACAAACCTGGTGGCATCTTATCCCGCGATGCCGATAACGGCCGATTGTGTCATATTTGGATTTGAAGAAAATCAATTGAAGGTTCTTTTAATTAGAAGCGACCTGGAAGAATTTGCCGGTAAATGGTCTTTATTGGGAGACATCGTTTATAAAGATGAGGACCTGGATACTGCGGCCTATAGGGTATTGTGCCAGCGTACCGGTATGGATAATGTGTTTCTGGAACAGGTGAAAACCTTTGGATTCCCATCCCGCCATCCGGGCGGCAGGGTTGTTACAGTTGCTTATTGTTCCCTTTTAAATATTCAGCATCACCAATTAAAAATATTGGATAACGAACTGCACTGGCATAATGTGGACAATCTAACAGATATGGCCTTTGACCATACGGCCATTGTAGATGAATGTTACCGCTGGCTGCAAAAAGGAATACAAGAGCATCCGCTGGGCTTTAACCTATTACCAGAAAAATTTTCTCTCCGCGAACTTCAAAATTTATATGAAGCCATATTAGGCCTGTCGCTCGACAGACGAAACTTTAGAAAAAAGTTTTTTGCCATGGATTTTTTGATCGATGTGGATGAATATGAACACAATGTGCCACATCGGCCGGGCAAATTATACCGTTTCGATTTTGATAAATACGAAAAAAACAAAAGAAAATGGATTGGCATTGACTTTTGATTGGCTTTTTTGTTGAACATTTCTAAAAAAATTGTTTCAAAAAAATTGTAGGATTTGGTAGAAAATAAAAAATATTCCTATATTGTGTAAAATTTACACATTGGCGGAATATAAACCGTCATTTGTATTCTACCAAACGAAAACCTGCTTATATGAAAATGATGTTTACGCTTGTGGCATTCCTGTTAACTGTTACATGCCAAAGCCAGTTGCTGACCTGGACCCCCGATTTTATACTGGAAGGTTCATCCAGCGTTACCATTACCATGGATGGTACAAAAGGCAACGAGGGTTTAAAAGATTACAGACCCGACCAGATTTACATTCATATTGGGGTAATTACAACCGCCAGCGCCAGTTCCTCAGATTGGAGATACCCAAAATTTACCTGGGGTACGGCAAATGCAGACGCAAAGGCCGTACCAGGCACAACAAATAAATGGAGTTACACAATTAGTGGCGGAGGTGGATTAAGGGCTTTTTTCGGAATGCCAGCTACGTCTGAAAAGATATTAAAGATCGCTTTACTCTTTAGAAATGCCGATGGCAGCAGGGTGCAACGAAACGCCGATGGAAGCGATATGTATATACCGGTGTATGATGCAGGCCTCAACGTAAGATTAACAGATCCTCCCTCGCAACCAAAGTATGTTCCAACACCAGAAACCATTTCAAAAAATATAGGCGAAAGCATTAATGTAGCTGCTAAGTCAGGCATTAGCGCCGATCTAAAACTGTATTTTAACGGAACACAATTTGGCTCAACCGCCAGCAATGCTACCTCTGTTTCTGCAACTGCAAACGTAACAACCGCGGGGCAGCAAATGATTGTTGCCGAAGCAAAAACAGTTACCGATACCCGGTACGACACCCTTAAATTCTTTGTATATCCTGCGGTATCAGTACAGGAATTGCCTGCAGGTGTAAAGGAAGGTATCAACTATGATGCTGCCGATAACACCACCGCTACCCTGGTGCTGTATGCGCCCAATAAAACCAGGGTTTCTGTTGTAGGCGATTTTAACGACTGGACCGAAAACCTAAACAGCATAATGAACCGCACACCCAACGGCCTCCATTACTGGATAAAGCTTACAGGCTTGACATCCGGGGTTGAGTATGCTTACCAATACCTGATAGATGGAAATTTAAAGGTGGCCGATTATATGACCGAAAAGGTATTGGATCCCTTTAACGATCAATATATACCTGCGGCCACTTATCCAAACTTAAAACCATACCCTGCCGGAAAAACCAGCGGTATAGTAAGTATTTTACAAACAGCTAAACCAGTGTATAACTGGCAGGTCACCAATTTTGCAAAACCCGATAAGCGCAACCTGGTTATTTATGAATTGCTGGTGAGAGACTTTGTTGCTACCCAAACCTATAACACAGTCAAAGATTCAATCGCTTATTTAAAAAAGCTTGGCATTACGGCTATTGAATTAATGCCCATAAACGAGTTTGAGGGCAACAACAGTTGGGGATATAATCCTGATTTTTATTTTGCTCCCGACAAAATTTATGGCACCGAAACAGCGTTGCGGCAGTTTATTGACGAATGCCATAAACAGGGTATAGCGGTAATAATGGATATAGCTTTGAACCACGCCTTTGGTTTATCGCCCACTGTTCAAATGTACTGGGATGCCGCAAACAACCAGCCTGCCGGTAATAACCCATGGCACAACCCGGTGGCTAAGCACCCATTTAACGTGGGGTTTGATTTTAACCACGAGGCGCCCGCCACCAAAGAATTGGTAAAAAGAGTGGTAGAACACTGGCTGACCAAATACAAAATTGATGGCTTTAGATGGGACCTTAGCAAAGGGTTTACACAAACCAATAACCCCAGCGATGTAAATGCATGGAGCAATTACGATGGAAGCCGTATTGCAACCTGGAAACGCATTTATGACGAAATGCAGAGTTTTGCGCCCAATTCTTATTGCATTCTTGAACACTTTGCCGCCAATAACGAAGAAAAAGAACTTTCTGATTACGGCATGCTGTTATGGGGAAATCTGAACCACGATTATAACCAGGCAACCATGGGCTATCCTTCTAATTTACAAAATGGCATATTTACCAGCCGTACATGGTCAAACCCCCTTTTGATAACCTACCAGGAAAGTCACGATGAAGAAAGACTCATGTATAAAAATGAGCAGTTTGGTAACAGTTATAATGGGTACAATGTAAAAAATGTAGCAACGGGTTTAAAAAGAAATGAAATGGCTGCTGCTTTTTGGGCCATGACACCCGCACCCAAAATGTTGTGGCAGTTTGGAGAACTCGGCTACGATTATTCAATAAACACTTGCGGAAACCTAACGGTGAATGAAAATTGCCGTACCGACCCCAAACCTATAAAATGGGATTACCTGGCCGATGCAAACAGAAAAGACTTGTATACCGTTTATTCAAAATTACTGACCCTGCGCAAGGTGCCTGATTTTTTACCGGCCTTTGTAAGTAATAGTATTGGGTACGATTTGAGTGGCTATTTTAAATGGCTGCAGGTTACCACCAATGAGCTTAAAATTTTTGTGATAGGCAACTTTGATGTGGCGCCTCAAACACGAACCGTAACTTTTCAAAACACCGGAACGTGGTATAATTATTTACAAGGCGGTACCCGCATGGTAAACCAGGCGTCGCAGGAAATAACCTTGCAGCCCGGCGAATATTATGTTTACCTCGACAGGGATGTAAGCAGCCAGGTAAATGCCTTGCCTTTAAAACTTCTATCGTTTACAGCAAAAAGAACCACTGGCAGTATCCTGGTAAACTGGGCGACTTCCAACGAAGTAAATGTGAAAAATTTTGAATTGGAACGGTCTTTTAATGGTGTGGATTTTACCGGTATTACAACGGTCAAGGCTCTAAACAGGCCAGGAAACCAGGCCGCACCATACAGCTTCGCCGACCAGAACGACGATGCAGTTAACGCCGCCGGCAAAGTTTATTATCGTCTTAAAATGAATGATAACGACGGAGCGTTTACCTATTCGCCGGTTCAATCTATAAACCCAATGGCGGCATCTGCACGAATTAATATATATCCAAACCCGGTATCAGGTTCTGCGGTTTATATCAGCCTCGACAAACCATCTTCTACGCCCATTAGTATAAAAATTGAAGATATAACCGGAAGGGTCTTTTCAAAATATACCGTTAGCACATCAGGTTTTAACTACAACAGTATTCCTGTAAATGTGCAGAAGCTAAGCACGGGAACTTATGTTTTAAAAGTTGAAACGGCCAATACAACGGTAACCAGGCAGATTATCATAAACCATTAAATCTATACCGTGCTGCTGGTGGCCTAAATATGGCAAACAGTAAACGGGGCTGATCGTTTTGCAAACAAACTAAAACCAAAACATACATCTCTAAAATTTCTAAAACTATCATTATGATTCTTAAACGACTGCTTTATGCATTCTTATTGCCCCTGCTTATTAGTCTGCAGGTTGCCGCCCAGGAGAGGGTGGTTACGGGTACAGTAACTGATTCCAAAACAGGATTACCTGTTACGGGTGCCTCTGTAATTGCCAGGGGGTCAAATAGGGGAACTCAATCCACTGCCGATGGTGCGTTTAAAATCGCGGTTCCCGCGGGCACAAAATACATTGTTATCAGCTCGGTGGGGTTTGGCCGCCAGGAGGTTGAATTTGGCACAGGGCCTGTGAGCGTACAGTTAGCGCCCACCAATGCATCGCTGAACGAGGTGGTGGTGGTAGCCTATGGCACCAGCAAAAAGGGGGACCTGACTGGTGCGGTTACTTCCATATCGGCTAAAGACTTTCAAAAAGGTAACATTGCCAGTAGCGAGCAATTGCTGCAGGGCAAGGTGGCCGGTTTGCAGGTAACCAGCGGCGGCGGTTCTGCCGGTGGGGGAAGCCGTATTCGTATTCGCGGCGGTGCCTCGCTCAATGCCAGTAACGACCCGCTGATTGTAATTGATGGGGTGCCCGTTGAAGGAAACGGTATTGCTGGTTCAGCCAACTTTCTAAACACCATCAACCCAAACGATATTGAAGCGATGAGTGTTTTGAAAGATGCCTCAGCCACCGCTTTATATGGTTCACGGGCCAGTAATGGTGTTATCATCATCACCACAAAAAAAGGAACACCGGGCCGGCTAAAATTTAATTTTAATACCCAGGAGTCGATTAGTGTGATAGGTAAACACGTGGACGTTTTGAGCGCTGACCAGGTAAGGACCATTGTAAATGCCGAAGCGGCAAAGTCTGGAAACAAGATCTATCAAAATGTATTGGGAGCTGCCAGCACTAACTGGCAGGATGTGATCTATCAGAAAGCCTTCAGCACCGACAATAACCTGAGCGCCAGCGGTACCGTTGCAAAAATCCCCTTCAGGGCATCGCTGGGCTTTTTAAACCAAAAGGGAATTTTAAGAACCGATAAGTTTAACCGCTATTCGTCGTCGTTAAATCTTACGCCTAAATTCCTGGATAATCACCTTGCAGTAAACGTGGCTTTAAAAGCAGTGCAAACAAAAAATCGTTTTGCCGATGGAGGTGCCATTGGTAATGCCGTTTCGTTCGACCCTACCCAGCCTGTTTATTCGAATAATAAATTTGGCGGTTACTACGAATGGCTGCAGGCCGATAAAAACCCTATTGACCTTGCAAACCGCAACCCGCTGGCTTTATTAAACCTTCGTAACAATACCAGCACCGTTAACCGTTTTATTGGTAATGTTCAATTGGATTACAAAATGCACTTTTTACCCGACCTGCATTTGCTTGTAAACCTGGGTATGGATAATGCCATGGGTAAAGGCAACGATAATATAGACAGCACTTCGGCTACCAATTATAAAACCGGTGGCAGAAGAACCTATTACGATCAGCAGAAGAAAAATACACTCGCAGATGTGTCGTTGTTCTACGCCAAAGAATTACCTGGCCTGAAAACTAAATTTGATGTATTGATAGGGCATAGCTACCAGGATTTTGTAACCAATGTAAAAAACTATCCTTCGTTTAGTTACCGCGCTATTGTAGATGCTGCCAAACCTTTAAAAAAAGACACCATCGCAGGTTCTGAGCCAACGTTTCTTACCGACAAACCCCAATATCGCCTGGAGTCTTATTTTGCAAGGGTTAACCTGACCATCGCGGATAATTACTTGCTAACAGGTTCGCTTCGCCGGGATGCCAGCTCTAAGTTTTCGCCCGAAACCAGGGTGGGATACTTTCCGGCCTTTGCCGCAGCCTGGAAGCTGAGGGACCAGTTTTTCAGGGCCTCCCCCGTTTTGACCGACCTTAAACTTCGCCTGGGTTATGGTATTACCGGCCAGCAGGATGGCATAGGATTTTATTCTTACCTCCCCCGTTACTCCAGAAGTAACCCATCGGCTACTTACCAGTTTGGCAATACTTTCTATTCGTACCTGCGCCCCGAGGGATACGACCCAACCATTAAATGGGAAACCACCACCACATCGAACGCAGGCCTTGATTTCGGTTTTTTAAGTAATCGAATTTCTGGTTCGGTAGATGTTTATTTTAAGAAAACCAAAGACTTGCTGAGCACCGTGCCTGTTGCGCCCGGCGGCAACTTTGTTAACCAGATAACTACCAATGTGGGTAACCTTGAAAACAAGGGAGTTGAATTAACCATTAATACCACTCCGGTTAGAACATCGGATATTTCGTGGGAGCTTGGTTTTAACTATACCTATAACAAGACAAAGATCACCAACCTGTTAAAACAAAACGATCCCAATTTTAAGGGCATTGATGTAAGCGGCATTGGTGGCGGTACCGGTAATAATATCGGCAAGTTTGCGGTTGGATATGCACCCTATACCTTTAATGTGTACAAACAGATTTATGATAAAACTACAGGCCGGCCAATTGAAGGTTTGTACGAAGACATTAACCGCGATGGTATAGTGAATAATGACGACCGTTATTTCTACAAAAAGCCTGCACCCGATGTATTGCTGGGTGTTAATACCCAGGTATCCTATAAAGAATTTACTCTGGGCTTGGCAGCGCATGGTTCGTTTGGTAATTACCTGTATAATAATGTGGCATCGGGCAGCGGCGTTATAAGGGCCATACAAAACCCCCTGAATTTTATTGGAAATGGCAATATTGATTTCCTGGCCACCGGTTTTAATAACAACCAGATGCTGTCTGATTATTATATTGAAAATGCCTCTTTCTTTAGGCTCGACAATATAAACTTTGGCTATAATGTGGGCCGCGTACTTAAAAATAAAGCCAACCTGAGGTTGACCGCTACAGCACAGAATGTGTTTGTTATAACAAAATACAAAGGCCTCGATCCTGAAAGCGCCAGCGATTCAGGAGTTGACGGAAACATTTATCCACGTCCCCGCATATTTTCGGCCGGGGTAAACTTAGATTTTTAATTTATAAGCATTGCAATTATGAAAAGCAGAATAATAAAAAAATTAATGATTGCGGGTGTTACCCTATCGATGGTTACATCGTGCGCAAAAAAACTGGACTTGTTTCCGCAGAACGATCTCACGGCGGCAACCACCTATTCAACATCGGCGGGGTATAAAAGTGTATTGGCCAAAGTGTATGGTGGCCTTGCAACTACCGGCAACGCTGGCCCGGCTGGCGCATCGGATATACAGGGGTTAGACGAAGGTTCTCAATCACCCTTTATCCGTGGATTTTTTAACTGCCAGGAGCTGCCGACCGATGAAGCCGTGGTATCGTGGAACGACCAGACCATCAAAGATTATCACAATCTCAGTTGGTCCAGCTCCGATCCTTTCTTATTGGGTATGTATGCGCGGCCTATTTACAATATAACTGTTGCCAATGAGTACCTGCGGGAATCGACCGATGAGAAAGTTGCCGGCCGAAATATTACCGGGGCCGATGCCACTGGCATACAAACCTCAAGGGGTGAAGTAAGATTTTTGCGGGCCTTTAATTATTGGGTAATGATGGACCTTTTTGGTAAATCAACCTTTATTACCGAAGAAAATAAGATCGGTACGGCACTTCCCGGAGAAATTCAGCGCACGGCTTTATTTGACTACATAGAGAAAGAACTGCTGGCAATGGAAAGCACTATGGCGCCGGCAAAGAGCATTGAATATGGCAGGGTTGACCGTACGGCGGCCTGGGCGTTACTGGCCCGCTTGTACCTGAATGCAAAAGTGTACTCAGGAAAAGACCGTTATAACGAGGCAATAACTTATGCCAAAAAAGTAATCGATGCCGGTTACACGCTTAGCCCCAGTTATAGCAGTTTGTTTATGGCAGATAACGACAAGCAAAAAAACGAATTCATTTTTGCTGTTAACTGCGATGGGCTTCGTACAAAGTCGTATGGTAATACCACCTTTTTTGTGCATGCAGCCAGCGGCGACGATCATAACGAATTTGGTGTAGGCGGCGGTTGGTATGGTTATCGCGCAACGGCAGGCCTTGCCAATAAGTTTACTGACCTGTCGGGCAACACCGATAAAAGAGCGATGTTTACTACTTCAAAATATGGCACTTCATCCAGTCAAATTCAAATAGGCGATATATCTGTTTTCGACAATGGCCTGCATGTAAATAAATGGAAGAATATCAGGAGCGATGGCGGCGCGGTTTCAGATGTAAACCGGGATTTTGCAGATATTGATTACCCTATTTTCAGGTTACCTGAAATGTACCTCATTTATGCCGAAGCTGTTTTACGCGGTGGCACAGGCGGCGATTTGGTTACTGCTTTAGATTATATGAACAAAATTCGTTTCAGGGCTTATGGTAACAGCTATGGCCCGGGTAATTTGGCCCGTTTGGCTGCTTCTGATCTGAATCTACAATTGATAATAGACGAAAGAGCCCGTGAGCTGTATTGGGAAGGACATCGCCGTACTGACCTGGTCAGGTATAATATGCTTACCACCAATACTTATTTATGGCCATGGAAAGGCGGCGTAGCGTCGGGAACAGCTGTTGATGCCAAATACAATATTTTCCCCATACCCGCGGCCAACCTTACCGCCAACCCGACCCTTACCCAAAACCCGGGTTATTAATTCAACTGAAAAAAAATCAATATGAAAAAAATAATAAACTACATGCTCCTGGCCATTATGATGGTGAGCGTTATGTGGTCGTGCAAAAAAGATGAATACAAGATTTTTTTGGAAGGAGGCACTGCGCCGGTACTGGCCTCTACAGCGGTAACAACCCTTCCCCTGGTTTTTGCCACCAAGGATAACCAGGCCACAAAACTTACCTGGACCAATCCTAATTACAGTTTTACAACGGGACTATCATCGCAGGATGTGACTTATGAGGTGCAAATAGACACCACCGGGGCAAACTTTACCAATCCCAAAAAGAAATCACTCAGCATAAGCAAGGATCTCAGTTATACATTTACGCAGACAGAATTTAACGACTACCTGTTAAATACAATGGAACTTAAGCCAGCCATGGAGCACAGCCTTGAGATAAGGGTTAAATCGTTTTTGGGTAAAGACGCGGCCATTTTATATTCTAATGTTATAAAACTAAAAGCTACGCCTTACGCTATACCTCCAAAAGTTGAGATTCCCGCAAACGGTACTCTTTGGATAACCGGAAGCGCGGTGGCATCGGATTGGAAAAATCCCTTACCACAAACCCCGGTTAATTACAGTGTAACGCAAAGGTTTACAAAAATTTCCGATACAAAGTATGAGCTTGTTATAACCATGCCCGGAGGCGGAGGCTACAAGTTGCTTCAAACTAACGATGGAAACTGGAGCACCCAGTATTCAAAAAAATCAGGTGATCCATTAGCCGGTGAATTTGAAAAAAAGGACGCTTCACAATTTGATGGGCCAACAGCATCAGGCTCCTACAAGATCAGCGTCGATTTTCAAACCGGAAAGTACACCTTGACATTGCAATAACCATTTTAACTAATTATATGAAAATGATAAATAAATTATGGCTGATGGCTGCCGCCGTCTTTTTGGTTATAGCCTGCCAAAAGGTAGAAGTACTGCCTGTATATAAAAATGGCATTGCGCCGATAATCACAGCTTCCACCACCACTTTTGCAGCTCAGGCGGCTGACTCCCTAAAACCGGCGATCACCTTTTCGTGGACAAGCCCGGCTTATGCAACAGACTCTTCAAAGGTCAAGTACCAGATAGAAATTGATTCTGCGGGAAGAAATTTTTCAAAAGCCGTTTCAACAACTGTGTTTGGTTCGCTTAGTAAAACTTTTTTGGCAAAAGACTTTAACAGCATATTGCTAGGCTTTGGTTTTACGTTTGGCGTTCCGTACGATATTGATGTAAGGCTTACTTCATCGTACAATAACAACAACGAACGCATGGTAGCCAATACCATTAAATTAAAAGCCACTCCTTATAAAATTCCGCCAAAGGTTGCCCTGCCTTCTACCGGCCGTTTGTTTATTACCGGTAATGCTACCGATTTTGACTGGACAAATCCCAACCCTATGCCGGCGGTAAGAGAACTTACCCGCATTGAGGAAACCAAATGGGCAGGTATATTTCATTATAAAGGCAGCGGTGGATATTTAATAGTTCAGCAGGCAGGTAATTGGGATGACAAATTTGCAGTGGCCGACAATTCGGTCGCAGGCCTTGCCAATGGCGGAAATTTCGGTTTCAAACTTAACAACGATTTTCCCGGAAATGTGAAAGATGGTGATGGCTGGTATAAATTGGTTTTAGATTTTCAAGCCGGAATTTTTTCGGTGACCAAAGTTGCCAATGCGTTGCCGACGCAATTATACACCGTGGGAAATGCGACGGAGGGCGAATGGAACAATTCGCCGCCCGCCGCCCAAAAGTTTACGCAGGTAACCAACGGCGTTTTTGAACTTACCACTCCGCTAAAATCCGGTTTATTAAAGTTTCTTAGCAGCCCCGGCAATTGGCAGCCGCAATTTGCCGGTAAATCGTCCACCGGTGGCGATCTTGACGCTAACTATGGCGGAGGAAATGATCCCGATAATATTGATATTTCAGCAGCAGGTTCCTACAAGATCCAGGTGAATTTTATAACCAACAAATACACGATTACGAAATTGTAATGGTGTTGCCTTCGACTACGCTCAGGCAGCAACTCGGGCATCGGTGGTTGAGCGAAGCGGAACGTTACGGTGGTTGAGCGTAGCCGAAACCACAAGGAACCTAGCCGGTCTGTTTTTCAGGCCGGCTTTTTTATGTTCAACAATTTTGATTACAGAAATTGAAAAGGCTTTTTATAATTGAGTTGTTGCCTTTAGGCTACGGTATGGCAAATACTCAGGCAAAGCCTCTGGTCCGGCTGCTCTCTCCCGAATCCGGAAAGCGATAATGGATCGTAGTAACAAAATATGGTCGTTGCCAGAAGTATTTTCCGGTCAATGTGCCGACAAAATTTTCTTAACTTAGCTTAAAACTGTCATGACTTATACAGACAAACATATCGTGGAAACTTATTCGGGGCTTTTGGAAGGATTAAGTTCAGAAAGTAAAACTGAACTTATAGAAAGTCTTTCAAATTCTTTAAAGTCTAATAAGAAAACTAAAGAAAGCAATTTTTATAAATCATTCGGAGCTTTCGCTTCAGAAAAAACTGCGGAAGAAATTATTGTCGAAATAAAATCAAGCAGAAGTTTCAGAAGAAAAGAAATTAAATTTTAATGGCTTATCTACTTGACACAAACATTTGCATATTCTTTCTTCGTGGTAAATTGGATTTGGATAAAACGATGAAAGA